>JAGOGN010000031.1 GCA_017996675.1 Lachnospiraceae bacterium
ATCAGGTAAATCCCGATAACTAGTCCAATACCTATTACTACAAGCGCTGTTCTTTTCTTTTTTAGCGCAATTTCTTTGTGTGTAAAAAATAGTTTCATACTTTAGTTTTGTTATTGTTTAAGATGCCATCAGTAGAAATACAAGCAGCGTGCCAAACTATTGTAAATAGTCTTTCCTATTCATAATCAGTGCTTTATTTCTGTCTTTTGTTGATAGGGAAAGTGTGGAAAATAGGCAACAGCTGTAGAATAATTCCACAGTAGGCGTAATTAAATTTAGTAGAGGATTATCGATTTGGATGCAAAAATAGTAAAATAGTGGGTAATCTTAAAATATTTATTCACTATTCATTATAATGAGGAAGATGTTATAGTGTTAGCAGATATGTATGCAATTTAAATTTTGCTTGAGATCGTCGTATCTGCAACCTTATTGTTTTGAAAACACGCCCCCTTTCATTTTGAAAAGGGTTGTGTTTTTCTTTTTTATGACTGAATATGGTATCTGTTTGTTTATCAGGAGATTATAGTCTTCTTTTTCATTTTGGCATAGTATTCGCTATATACTTGTCAAATATAAAAGGTATAAAAAGATGGGAGAATTTTATAATCCAGATAAATTATATAAAGGTGGAAGCCGAAATAATAGCTTGATAAATAAAAAAATGATATTCCGTGTATTGGGAGTATTACTTTTTATTGAATCTGCTATGTTTCTGCTTTGTGCGGCTATTTCCTTATGTTACGGCGAGCAAGATTATCAATATTTTCTATATACCATTCTTTTGAATACATTGGTCGGTGGAGTTTTGCTAATTTGTAGTAGAGGTGCTGAGAATCGACTAACACGACGAGATGGGTACTGTATTGTAACTTTTACTTGGTTTTTGTTTACGTTGTTTGGAATGCTACCTTTTTATTTTAGTGGAGGAATCCCTTCAGTGACAGATGCTTTTTTTGAAACCATGTCGGGTTTTACTACTACAGGAGCTACTATATTAGATGATATAGAATCTCTTTCACATGGCCTGTTATTTTGGCGTAGCCTGACACAATGGATAGGTGGCTTGGGTATTGTTTTTTTTACTATTGCTGTGCTTCCTATTTTCGGGGGAGGAACTATACAACTTTTTTCAGCTGAGGCTATCGGAGTGACGCACGACAAAACACATCCTCGGATTGATGTGATGGCTAAGTGGCTGTGGATGATATATGCTATCCTTACAGTTGTAGAAACTATGCTGCTGATGATAGGAGGAATGAGTTTTTTTGACGCGGTATGTCATTCATTCTCTACAACGGCTACAGGTGGTTATTCTACTAAACAAGCCAGTGTGGCTTATTGGAATTCTCCGTTTATAGAATATGTAATAGCGATATTTATGATTCTTTCGGGTATTAATTTCTCTCTCTATTTTATGTGCCTGAAAGGGAAGGGCAAGCGTCTATTTCAGGATGATGAATTCCGTTGGTTTATGAAATCAGTAAGTATTCTGACGCTTGTTATCACGCTTGCCTTAGTTTTTCAGAATCATTATGATTGGGAAAAGGCATTCCGCAGGGCTCTGTTCCAAGTGGCTACGGCACATACGTCATGCGGTTTTGCAACGGATGATTATAACTTGTGGCCATCTTTTACATGGATGCTTCTTATTTTTGCTATGTTGTCGGGTGGATGTACGGGGTCTACTAGTGGGGGAATCAAAAACATGCGCCTTATGATTCTGGCGCGTAATATCAAGAATGAATTCAAACGGATGCTGCATCCTAGGGCTGTATTGCCTGTTCGTGTGAACCGTCAGGTTATATCGCCTTCCATTATTGCTTCGGTGAATACATTCTTTGTATTTTATTTGTTTTGTGCTTTGGTCGGATGGACACTACTGATGTTTTTCGGGGTGGGGCTGACTGAGGCGATGAGTACGGTTATTTCTAGCTTAGGCAATGTGGGACCGGGGTTAGGGGCATTCGGTCCTGCTTTTTCGTGGGCGGCGTTGCCCGATGCTGCTAAATGGGTATTGTCGTTCCTTATGTTGATAGGGCGTTTGGAATTGTTTGCTGTGTTGTTGCTTTTCTATTCAGGATTTTGGGAAAGATGATAGTTCTCCGAGAAAAATTGATATGTATCATTTAATTAATGGGTATTCGTTGAAATGAAGTTCTAGAATATGTATTTTTACAAAGGATGGTATATATTTGTGCTCGAATTTACAATACATTCATGTTATGGCAACTTCGAGAGAGATGACTTCGGGACGTCCGTTCCCTTTGATATTGAATTTTGCTTTTCCTTTATTGCTGGGTAATTTACTTCAGCAGACTTATTCCTTGATGGATGCTGCTATTGTGGGTAAGTTTCTTGGAATTAATGCTTTGGCTTCTGTAGGAGCTAGCACTTCGGTGGTGTTTTTGATATTAGGCTTTTGCAATGGCTGTTGTGGTGGTTTCGGTATTCCTGTTGCACAGAAGTTTGGAGCAAGGGATTATGGTATGATGCGGCGTTTTGTGGCAGTTAGTTTACAATTGGCAGCGGTGATGTCTGTGGTAATTGCTATTGTGACTAGTATGTTTTGTTCGGATATTCTTCAGATGATGCAGACCCCGGAGAACATCCTTGAAGATGCTTATTTTTATTTGCTGATTACTTTCATCGGGGTGCCCTGTACCTTTTTCTATAATTTGCTTTCAAGTATTATTCGTGCATTGGGTGATAGCAAGACTCCGTTTTGGTTTTTGCTTTTTTCTACGATATTGAATATTTTGCTTGATCTTTTTTGTATTTTGGTACTTGATTGGGGAGTTGCGGGAGCGGCTTTAGCTACGGTATTCTCACAAGGTGTTTCGGCAGTGTTGTGTTATTTGTATATGATGCGTCACTTTGAGATTCTGAAGGGGACTTCGGCAGAACATAAATTTCGAGGAGCGTTGGCAAAGACTTTATTGTATATAGGTGTGCCGATGGGATTGCAGTTCTCTATTACTGCTATCGGCAGTATTATGTTGCAAAGTGCGAATAATGCGTTGGGTACTGCTTGTGTGGCTGCTTTTACGGCTGCTATGCGTATTAAGATGTTTTGTATGTGTCCACTTGAGAGTCTGGGTATAGCTATGGCTACTTATAGTGGACAGAATTACGGTGCAGGAAAGCCGAAGCGTATCTGGCAGGGAATCAAGGCGAGTGTATTGATGATGACTATTTATAGTGCTTTTATGTTTGGAGTCTTGATGTTGGGAGCGCGTACTTTTGCCTTGTTATTTGTTGACCCTGTGGAATGGGAGATTCTGAAGGATACGGAACTGTTTTTGCATATTTCCGTTTCTTTTTTTCCGGTTTTGGGTTTACTTTGTATCTTGCGTTATTCCATTCAGGGGGCGGGCTTTACCAATTTGGCTATGTTGTCGGGGGTATCCGAAATGATTGCCCGTATAATGGTTAGTCTTTATGCGGTACCAGCATTGGGCTATTTAGCTGTTTGTTTTGGTGACCCTACGGCATGGATATTTGCAGTAATTTTTTTGATTCCCGCATTTATATATGTGTATGGAAGAATAAAACGGATGCCACCTCAGGAATGGTAAAATACTAATTTAGTGTGTGAGGTGCTGAAAATATTTTTTTCGGCACCTACAGATAAATTTTCTGAGCAATAACTATCAGAAATTACTTTTCTTTTCTACAAAAATTATTTTTTTAGTTATAGGATGAACAAACTCTAAACTTTCAGCATGTAAATAAAGCCTGTCTGCTTTTCGTCCGTAAAGTTCATCTCCTCGTATAGGACAATGTAATCCTTCCGGATGGGCGGCATGTACTCTTAATTGATGTGTCCGTCCTGTTAATGGATAAAAGGCAATAAGTGTTCTTCCTTCTTGTTCGTTTAAAACCCGATACAGTGTGATAGCGGTTTTTCCATGTTCATGATCTACTATTTGTCTGGGCCTGTCAAGAGGATTCATACGGAGGGGGAGTGTTATAGTCCCTTCTTTAGAGGGAATCTTGCCATCCAATAAGGCAATATATCGCTTTTTTATCATTCTATTCTTGAATTGTGCTTGCAGATGCTGATGTACTTTTTTGTTTTTTGCTATCAATAACACACCGGAAGTCGCCATGTCCAATCGGTGGACTATCAGAGGACCTGTGGCATCTGGATAAAGTGTCTTTATATGTTGATAGACAGAGTCGATTTCTCCTTTTCCTGGAACCGAGAGCATTCCTGCTGGTTTGTTGACTACGACTAGGTAATTATCTTCATATACTATCTCTAATGGTATTTCATGATAATGTTTTTTCAACAAGGGGTTTTCTTCCACTTCCAGTCCTTGTAACATATGTTTCAAGATAGGTTCGCATTTCCCTTTACATGCTGGATAGTAGTATCCATGATGTCTTATTTCTGCTTTTGGAGAATCTCCCCACCAGAATTCTGCCATGGCAATAGGTTTTAATTGATGCTTATAGGCATACTGGAGTAATTTGGGAGCAGCACATTCACCGGCTCCGGCTGGAGGAAATTTTTGTATAGTTTGTGCAAAAATACGACATAAATCTTTTGTTTCTCCACGGGCGTTTAGTATCTGAAACTGCTCAAATAGTTTTCGTTGCAAAGTGGCAGAACGTTTTTTTCTTTCTATCTTCATTGTTTCTATTTTTGTGATGAAAGTATCGGCCTCTGCTTGTAGTGAAGCGATTTTTTCTTTCCACATTTTTTCCATGCGTTTTAATTCAGCTTTTTGAAACTGGCTTTCGCGTATCATTGCAGCTAATTCCTTTGCGTCGGGAACTCCCGTCTTACGCCGGATTTCTCTGTTTTTTTTAGCGGATTTGAAAAATTCTTTAGCTTCTGTCAATTCCTGCTGGGACTGCATTGTTTCTTTTTCAATTTGTCGGAGCAAATCTATGTAATGGGGATCGTTCTGTGTCTTTTTAATGCGTACATTGATGGCAGATATATGTTCTTCCTCTATTTTGAAGAATCCTTGTGGTTGTAACAAATCATAAATTGGTGGGACGAAGAAAGGATGATGGCTTTTACTAGCCAATGTTCCTGAAAATGCGGCCAAATAACCTATTTTATTCTCGGGTGTTTGTACAATTAGGACGCCAAACATTTTTCCTTGTTGCAATTCTTTTTGCCATTGGGATTGACTTGCCAGATAGGCTTGTACTTCTTTAGTCGCTATTATGCAAAGTGGATGAGGGGTATAGTGAAAAGGATAAGTGAACTTATCGGGTAACTTTATAGCGGCAATGGAATTCTTAAAAAAATGTATCATAATTCGTTTAATATAGTTGATAATGATTCGTTCTTCTTGTGAGGTTATTATGCGGGCAAGTCGGAATGGATAATAAAGTTTTTGTTTAATTCCTGTAATACTTCAGTTAACTGTTTTTCAGCCTGTAACGGGAATATAGATATACGATTTAAGATTAGGATGATATCACGTTGAAAATTGCGGAGTTCTATTATTTTTATAAGCGTTTCTTTCTCTCTTTTTACCATATAATTCCCTTCTATTTTGTTCGTGTCTACATTGCTTTCTATTTTGAAACCGCTAGTTGTTTTTATGACGGTTATTTGTGGCTCTTCTTTTCGAATTGTGATTTGTCTTTCAGGATTTTCGTCCGAAAATACCAAAGGATATCCTACCAGCTGCATAATAGGCTTGGCGCCACTGAAGCGCATACGGCTTTTTTCTTCCCAATCATTAGAAAGTTTTTTAATACATAAAGTTAATGCGTGATCTGTTTCATTCATCTCGGACATACCTTGCTGAAAAGTAGTGAGTGAAATGATACGTCCTTTACTCCATACAATGCCGTCCTTTGATTTTTGTAAGTATGGATTAATGTTGTTGTGTCGGTCTATACGGTAAATAATCCGGCTTTGTGATTCGGAACTTTCTTTTTTTTCTTTGTTTTTGGGTGAGAGTTCTTTGGATTTATCTAAGAGTAATGCAAGAACTCTTTCCCATTCATTCATTTTTTGAAAGGGAGGGAGTAAAGGGGGAAAGCCTATTTCTTGAATCAGACAGTCTGCTTTGCCAATGTAAGGAGAGAAATCTAGAGAGCATTCCAATTGTAATAACTTAAGATGATCGGCGTCAATGAACTGCTGTATTTCATCATTACTTATGTTTAGTTTTATTTTTTTCTGAAGTTGATAATGATGTGTTATAAGCATAATCAGAACTTTGACTAATGGTGAAAATTTGTCGTAATTATAGAGAATATGTTCTATGGCTGATTCCATTTTTTCATTTAAAGCATAAAGGGCAAGTAGTTGGGCAGGCATCATTTCTGATGGAAGATAATCTCTCATAAATAAGTTTCGCAATGTTTTTTTTGACTCGATGGTGGAGTCGTTTAGTAAGGCAATGGTATAGAAGAGATTGAGCAATGCGTTGTCAAAGGTTTTAGTATTCATTCCTTTCAATGATTGAGAATAGAGATCAAGAGCTTTGCTGAGATCGCCTCTATATTGGTGATAAATAGCATGGTAATACATACCTTCGGGCATATCAGTAGAAATTTTTTGGGGAATTTCGTTGATGTGTCCGGGTAGGATATATTGGTAAAATGCAAATTCCAATTTATATTTTTCTCGGATTGTCGGTTCTATTTTTTCATTTTCAAAGTATCCGTTTATCATACAGGTTATGTTGGGATGAAGCAACCCTGATGCCCATATATATTTGTATTCGTGAAAAAGAGTGTCGATGATGTATATGGGAATATTTTGAAAAAAAGGCATCCATTCGGGAAAGGTTGGCATATGCATTAATATGTAGCGTAACGGTTCGAAATCAGCGTAAGAAGGGAGTTGACTTTTTAAATTTTTTCCTAGTACATAATCCTGAATGATGATAACCCACTCTTCTTTTCTCCAGTTATTTGAGGGAGAAAGCCGGGAAGAGATGAGGAAAGCTGGTTTTTGAGGACTTTTCTTCATATCTATAAGAAGTTGCAGCTGGATGTCAGCCTTCAACATATAGTGTATGTCTCGTGGCCCTTCTGCTGTTAAAGGGAATATTTTGTTTTCATCTTCTAGTTCTTTCAAAATACTTTCTATTTCTTCCGGAGAGAAATTGAATATTCGGCTTATTTCACGGATTTCATGGTAGAGGGCAAAAGGTTTGATTTTCCATGATAGATATTTCATTATTTGTTCTTTGTGATCAGATTTTGTAATATAATCTTTTTTTCTGTCTAATTTTATTTCCATAGCTACACTTTTATTTTGCGGTTTTATATTCTTGGGCAAAGATAGGTATTTTCTTGCCAATAATCTTTTTATGTTGTGCAAATTCACTATGGATGCTATACAACTGATTTTTTTTCTATTTTTGTCGATGATTTATAAGAAAAATTGGGTGTTGGTTTGTTATTTTGGATAAAAAAAGAAAGTAGGCATGAGAAAATTGTTGTGTCCGCAATGCAAAATTGCAGGGTTATACGTTAAAAATGAGAGGAAAGAAAGGTTGTTAGTTTATGTATCGGATGAAGGAGAAGTGGTACCGAGAAATTTGGAAGAGAATATGGAAGGGTTTGATTTAACTATTGTCTATTGTTTGGGGTGTTCGTGGAGTGGCTCTCCAAAAAGACTGGTGAGGAGGTAGGTATGGAAGGAAAACTTAAAATTTCATTTATTGGTGATAGTCACATTGCTTATTGGCCGTTTGAGTCTTATTTTCCCAAATGGGAATGTTACAATTATGGTGTTCCGGGGAAAGGGCTGGATTATGTGGAGATGTTTCATAAGGATGTTTCGGATAGTTATGTGGTTGTTCAATTGGGGACTAATGATATTTATAATCTGAATACAGAAAATATGGATGTTTATGTGGAGAGGTATGTGAAGGCGGTTGGTGCTATTTCTTCTCGTGGTACTTATTTATTCTGTATCTTTCCGCGTAATGATTTTATGGATGGCACAGCAGTGAACTGTTTTATAGCTTTGTTAAATGGAAAAATTAGAGAGAAGATAAAGGAAGAAACTAATGTTGTATATTTAGATGTGTTCGACAAATTGTTATTGAATGATAAATTGAATCCTGATTTGACCATTGATGATTTGCACCTGAATGGAGCTGGATATCGGATATTAGTTTATACCTTGAGAGATCTTTTTTTGACAGATAGATAAAGAGAGTATTTTTATGTTAGTAGGGATGAATGAAAATAATCATTGAATCTAAATATAGAAATAGCGATGAATATTTTATTAGTGAGTAATAATGACATGTGTCGTAGTCGTATGGCACAGAAGATATTATCTTCTTTTGGACATGGTATAAGGATATTTACATCTGGAGTTCTGCCGGGAAGAGTGATACCATCTTCAGTGGTAGGGGTGATGGAACAGAATGGATACGACTGTTCTCGTAAGAAAGCTAGTGATGTGGATATATATTGTCATCAGCCATGGGATTATGTGATTACTCTCTGTGAAGAAGCGAAGGAAGTGGAGGGTGATTTTAATAAGGAAGTGAAAAACTGGAAGCATTTTTCTTTCGATGACCCGTTTCAGCATGTTTATGGGGATGAAACCGAATTGGAATATCGTATTTCCGAACTTTATGAAACGATGTATTGTGAATTATATGAGTTTTATCGGGATGAACTGAGTGAGCAATTATTGCCACGTTGTACTTGTGGGGCTAATACCTATTGTCGATGTGAGTGAACCAGTAGTGTCCCATAGATGTTTGGGCATATTGACGCATCCATTGGGCTTGAAGGTGATCCCTTCTTTTTCCAATAATTCTTTTTGTTTCTGCCAGCCGGGAACTAGTCTTCCTTGGCTGTTTACTACCCGATGGCAAGGAAGATGTTGTTCTTCTGGTGCATGAGATAAAGCTTGTCCTACCATTCGTGAACATTGGGGCTTGCCTATAAGCTGTGCTATTTTTCCGTAAGTAGAAACATTGCCGTAGGGGATTTCTTTTATAATGCTATATACTTCTTTATAAAATTGTGCTCTGTCCATTCTGTTTATTTATGAATGAAATGCTTGATAGTTGTTATGGGATGAAAAAAAATCATTCGCGGACCAGCATATCGCATTACTTCTCGCATTCGTTTCTTCATTTCTGGTTTATAACAATGTATGGGACAGTTGCGGCAAGTCTTTTTTTGTTCACCGAATGTACAATGCTCTAATCTGTTATGTGCATAATGCAATAACTGCTGACAGGTTGGGCAAAGCTCTTTATTGCCTTCCTTGTACCGACAATAAATTCGGATCATTTGTTCTGCGGTACGTTGTTCTCTTTCAATAATTCTCATCTGTAATGAAGTTTTTGTGTGAATAAGGTGCAAATATAGGACTATTTTTTCTTATTTTTGTATTCAATTAGTGTATAACCTTTAAAACAAAGAAATAATGGATAAAGTTGTTGTTAATTCGTACGAGGATTTTGAGAAGCTGCTAGGACGGCAGATTGGTATTTCCGACTATGTGGAAGTGTCGCAAGACCGAATTAATCTTTTTGCAGATGCTACCTTGGATCATCAGTGGATTCATGTAGATACAGAACGTGCTAAAGTGGAAAGTCCTTATCATAGCACTATTGTACATGGTTACCTGACTCTTTCGTTGCTTCCACATATGTGGAACCAGATTATAGAAGTGAATAATCTGAAAATGATGATCAACTATGGTATGGACAAGATGAAATTTGGACAGGCTGTTCTAGCAGGTCAGAGTATTCGTATGGTAGCAAGTCTTCATTCTTTACAGAATCTGCGTGGCGTAGCCAAGGCTGAAATTAAATTTACAATTGAGATAAAAGACCAATCGAAGAAAGCACTTGAAGGCATCGCTATTTTCCTGTATTATTTCAATTGATTTTTTCAAATAATGTCTGAAGGAGAGTTAGGTGTATTTTTATCGTTCTTGGATAAATGTTTTTACCCAAGAACGATTGCTTTGTTTTGATTTTTTTTAGACGCGTATATATCCTTTTGGAGAAGTTAAGGATTAACAAAATTAATAATGAAGCAGAATAGGTATTTAATGATCATCTATAAAATGAAAAACTTATTTTAGGTTGTTTTTCTCTAAATAATAACACAAATGATCATATATTTTGCCATCATAGCTCACTTCGGCTTGATGGAGAATGCCTTCGTATGCAAACCCCATTTTCTCCAAAACACGTTGTGAACGTTTGTTTTGAGGATAACAATTTGCACTGATCAAAGTTAATCCTAGTTTGTTGAAGCCATAGTCCAAGACAGCAGAGGCGGCTTCAAATATATATCCTTTTTCCCATTGGGCTTCGTCTAGCCAATAACCTATCATTCCGGTATTTGAATTCTCTCTCTTAGGGTCTGGTAGAATTCCTATAGCTCCTATCAGAAGCTGGTCTTCCTTTCTAGTGATGGCCCATGTGTTTTTTTGTGGTATAAATATTGTTTGAAGAATTTTCAGAGATTCTTCCAGCGTGTCATGAGGCTTCCAACCAGCATTATTTCCTAGGTTGGGATTCTGGCAACAGTTAAAAACAGCTTCTGTATCATTCTCTGTAAAAGGACGTAAAATAAGTCGCTCAGTTTCTATTACATGATTTCTCACAGGAGGGTATTCCTGCTTTTTTTTGTAAACACACTCTATCCGGTTTCCATCTGGATCTAGTACCACACTTTCAAAATAGCCATCTCCTGAAATGCGAGGTTCACCTACGATATGGTATCCTTTAGTACGTAGCTGTTCCGTTAGTGATAAGATAGCTTCTTGGCTTTCAAAAGAAAAAGCTAGATGAGTCAATCCCAATCTGTTTTCTTCTATCGGAACATTTTGCACGTCAATCCTACTCATCAACTCTAATGTAGCACCACTTTCAAATGAAATGAAGTAAGATTCAAAACCTTTTTGGGAATTAATGTATTTTTCATTACTTGTTCCGTTAAAGTAACGAGTGTAAAATTCCCTTAATTTTTCCAGATGAAATGTCCAAATGGCGATATGATGTATTTTCATGAGTGATTATTTATTCATTATAGATATTTTCTTTAGTTCGTTTTTATTCCAAATAAATCATCTTTTTGGTCATTCCACCATCGATGATGATATTTTGTCCATTGATGAAGTCATTCTCTTCTTGACATAAAAATAAACACATACGTGCTATGTCTTCCGGTTTGCCTACTCGTCTTGATGGATGTTGGGCATGATCTTCTGGGCGTAGCCGTTCGTAATCATTGGTCTGAATCCATCCCGGCGAAATACAGTTTACGGTGATATGAAAGTCGGCAAGGGATAAAGCAAGTGCATGGGTCAGTGAATAGATTCCTCCTTTGGAAGCCGCATAGCTTTCGCTTCCCGGTTCGCTCATTAAATAACGGGTGGAACAGATATTGATAATTCTGCCATACGGGTGATTTTCTGCTTGGGATTTGCGATGTAAAGCTAATGTGCGTGAGGTGATAAATACAGGTCGCAGATTGATGGACAAAATTTTATCAAAATCTTCCACGCTGGTTTCTGTGATGGGAGAAAATTCGCTTATTCCGGCATTGTTGATAATGATGTCCATATCCCCCCACTTTTTAAAAAGTTCGTGCATACAGTTCTCAAGGGATTCTTTATCTCTTACATCGGTATGGTAGAAAATTGCTCCGGTCTCTTTGGCTGTCTGTATTCCTAAATCCTTATTTTTGTCACAAAAGGCGACTTGGTATTGTGAGTTGCAGAAAGCTTTCACAATGTTTTTCCCTATGCCATCGGCACCTCCTGTGATGAATGCTTTTCTAGGAAGTTTGATCGTATTGTCTGTCAGGTCCTTTGGTTGAAGCTTGACGGAAATCGTTTTCTTCTTTCCTTGTTTACGTTTTTTTTCCCATGCAGCCTTTCGGGCTTCATATTGTTCGTATTGTCTTTCTATATAATTGTCTGCCATAAGTTTTGAAATATATTTATCGGAATGTTATTCTATTGTTTACCATAAAATTAACAGCTCCATATATTATTATTCCAATAAATTGTGCTGTAAATTCTTTGATCCCTATTGCTTCTATCATCAGTATCACAAAAAGAAGTTGTATGCCATAGGCAATACCGAAAGCGGTACAAAAGAGCATTATTTGTTGCCAAAGACTGTTTTGGGGATTGCTGGAAGGAAAAATCCAATATTTGCTCCATATAAAATTATGGGTTTGAGCGATGAGATATGCCATAATATTTGCTA
>JAGOGN010000032.1 GCA_017996675.1 Lachnospiraceae bacterium
TTGTTGAGCAGGTCATTGATGATTTAATGAAGTTAAAAGGCTATTCCGAATCACAGGCCTACAAAATGGTCTACAGTAATGGTTTATCTATTTACACCACGCAGAATTCTCAAATCCAGAAAGTCTGCGAAACAGAACTTTCAAATCAGGCAAACTATACTACAACGGAGTTGTCATTTTCCTGGCAAATTGACATCAAAGAAAAAAATGGAACCACCGTTCACTACACCGAGCAAAAAATGTTAACTTACTTCAAAGATAAATTCAGTAAAAACTACACACTGAATTATGATAATCAAGCTGCCGCAGATAAAGCCATTGCAACTTATAAATCAATTATTATGGAAAATGGCGGAACAATTGTCGAAAATTCAGAAGCTGTCTTTTATACTTTACAGCCACAGGCTTCCGTCTCAGTGATTAACCCAACCACCGGCGAAGTCAAAGGATTGGTTGGCGGAAGAGGTCAGAAAACCGGTGGATTCACCTTAAACAGGGCATCGAATACAGCAAGACAACCTGGTTCAACTTTCAAAATTCTGTCAGCTTACTCCCCTGCATTAGATGCAGCAGGAATGACGTTAGCTACCGTTCAAGATAATGCTCCATATTCCTATACTAACGGAAAACAGCTGAAAAACTATAATAATAAATATACCGGTTTCACAACCATTCGCCAGGCAATCATTGATTCTATCAATATCGTCGCAGCGAAAACATTAAAAGAAATAACCCCAAAACTTGGTTATGATTATCTTTTAAACTTTGGTTTTACCTCTTTATCAAATAAAGATATTGTCGAATCCATGGCTTTAGGTGGTATATCCAAAGGTGTTTCAAATTTAGAATTAAATGCCGCATATGCAACAATTGCCAATGGCGGAACTTATACGAAACCAAGATTTTATACGAAAATTTTAGACCGTGAAGGTAATGTCATTATTGACAATACACCTCAGACACATACCGTTTTAAAAGCAACTACTGCTTGGTTGTTAACAAGTGCAATGAAAGACGTTATCACGCAAGGAACTGGTAAAAGTGCTAGTTTCCCAGGGATGACGCTTGCAGCTAAAACAGGTACCACAAATGACAGCAGAGACTCCTTATTTGCAGGATTTTCTCCGTATTATAGTTGTGTAATTTGGGGAGGATATGATGACAATGCGCCAATGGCCTCCACTAGTTATACCAAGTTATTATGGAAAACTATTATGACACAAATTCACGTAGGTTTAGAAAATAAAGATTTTGTTCAACCTACCGGAATTACAACAGCAAACATCTGCACAAAGTCTGGAAAACTTGCACAGGCCGGTGTATGTGAACTTGACCCACGTGGTTCTACTGTTCGAACAGAATTTTTCGCAAAGGGAACAGAGCCAACAGAATACTGTGATCACCATGTAGCAGTTAATATCTGTCAGGTCTCTGGCTTACCAGCAAACAATTATTGCCCAACTGCTTCCGTTAAAAGTTCCATCTACATTGTGGGTGGCACAAAAGAAAGTGAAGATGGTCCATATTTACTTCCTGATACTCTTTCGCAACAAACCTGCACCACTCACAGCGCTACCGTAATGCCACCAGCATCACCAAATAACAAGCCCGCTAATCCTGGCGGTATTCCAATTACACCATAAATGAAAAAGCAAACAGGTTGCGCAACATTGCGCAACCTGTTATTTTTTTTCGTTCCATATTTCCACATAATATTGTACTGTATCTACATCCTGTTCGTATTCGAATAACTTCGTAATGGACTTTACCATGGATTCTGCTATTGAAATCATCTCTTTTCCTAAATCAGTCTCCTCTAAACGGTTCCAATCAAATTGATTCACTAAAATCGTACAATGAACTTCTAGTTTTTGATTATCTTGAGCGTTACACTCTACTTTTAAATGATGTGCTTTTTTTGTCCCAGCTGCACGCAATTGTAAAATCCATGCCACAAACAATAGTTTTTGATAGGCAATTTTATGATATGTTTTATTTCCTATTTGATTGCAACTCACCACTTCATTCTGAAACTGCATACTCATTTTTTTAATCAATTGAAAAGCAGTTTCCAAATCAGTTACTGTATTTTTTTCAATTTCAATGAATTGATGCAGTAATTTTTGAACAAAATAATTCCTTTTATTCAGAAATTCTTCTGGTAATGTTCTTGCTTCTTTTCCAGAATAATTGGCCATCGGAAGGATAAGTTTTTCAAATAACTTAACGGCATCTTTTGCATTTTGAACTTTTTGTGTTAATTTAGCAGCTTGTCCTTCACTACTTTCCAATCCCGACTGCAGAATCAATTGTTTTTGAAAATACTGTTTTCTATGATCATAATAAGAAAGAGCGTCCATCAGCATTTCTGCAAATTGTCCTTTCAAATCCACTGGTCTTAAATAAATTCGATAGACATTAAGCTGATTAATTAGGTACGCAAGTTGCGCAACATTCATTTTCGTCGTTAATACAACACAAGCAGTGCTTGGATAAATTTGATTGATTTTTGAAATTAACTGGATACCATCTGTCTCTTCCATAATCAAACCGGTGACTACTACCTTATATTCTGTTTGTTCCAGTAGCCTTAGCGCATCAACTCCATTTGTTGCTGTATCAATTTCAAAGTCAAACGGAGCCATTGCTTCTGTAAATTCTTCAATCAGTCCTGGACGTTTATTCACAAAAAGTATACTATTTCCCAATCCAACACCTCCCTATAAAGGGATTGTATCATATTCTGTATCGAACGCAAAAGGAAAATTAAATTTCAAACATGAGATCGCCATAAGATGGCATTGGCCATACTTTTTTATCCACTAACATTTCCAGTTCATCAATAGGCTGACGTAGTGCAGTCATCTTTGACGTCACATGATGATAGTAAAACTCTGCTTGTTCTTTGCCTTCTTTATAATTTCCAACTTCCTGCATGGTTTCTTTCAATCTTGCATATGCTTCGTGGGCAACTACCAACTGCTCATTCACTGCATTCAAAATCGTTCTCTGAACAGACGCACTCATATCTGTTTTTTCAATCTGTAAAATCGAAGTTGCCAATTGGGTACTGTAATCAATTACAGCAGGAATGATTTGCTTACCTGCAAGATCAATCATGGTCAAAGCTTCTATATTTATCTGTTTTGCATAAGTTTCAAATTGAATTTCCGCTCTTGATCGTAGCTCTGCTTCTGAATAGACCCCAAAGCTCTCAAAAAGACCAATGGATTTGTCTGTAACCAGACATGGAATTGCATCCACCATTCCTTTTAGATTTGGCAATCCTCTTTTTTGGGCTTCTTCCTGCCATTCCTTCGAATATCCATTTCCATCAAACAAAATACGTTTATGCTTATTACATAACTCCACAATGATCTGATTCAATTCTTCTTCAAAACTATTTGCGCTCTCTAGTCGATCACATACTTCGCGAAATGCCTGAGCTGTAATGGTATTTAAAACAATATTTGCAGCAGCAACGGTATCTGAAGAACCACACATACGAAATTCGAATTTATTACCGGTAAAAGCGAACGGAGAAGTTCGATTTCGGTCAGTCGCATCCATTCTAAATTTTGATATTGCTGTTGCTTTACTATCAAAATCAGCCCCTGATAAACAGGTAGTCGCTTGCCCATTGCATCTTAACTGTTCTAGTACGTCCTCCAACTGCTCACCTAAAAAAACAGAAATGATTGCAGGAGGTGCTTCATCCGCACCTAAACGGTGCTCATTTCCAACGCAAGCAGCGGATTCTCTTAAGAGGTCTGCGTGTTCATCAATCGCTTTTAATACACAACAAATAATAAGTAGGAATTGCTTGTTTTCGTGCGGTTTTTCTCCTGGCTCAAACAAATTAATTCCATCATCTGTCATTAAAGACCAATTGTTATGCTTTCCTGATCCATTCACTCCCGCAAA
Organism: Lachnospiraceae bacterium; assembly: GCA_017996675.1. The sequence continues at coordinate 3,925 of JAGOGN010000032.1, forward strand.
TGGTTTCTCATGTAATAAACATTTTAATCCATGTCGATGTGAGACTTTACGTATGGTTTCCATTACAAGCTGATTATGATCTACTGCTATATTGGCAGGCTCATAAATCGAAGCGAATTCATGCTGTGCTGGAGCAACCTCGTTATGTTGTGTTTTTGCAGGCACACCCATTTTCCACAGTTCTGCATTAAAGTCCCTCATGAAGCCGCCAATTCGTTCGCGAATGCTGCCGAAATAGTGATCATCCATTTCCTGTCCTTTTGGTGGCATTGCTCCAAACAGGGTTCTTCTGGTATAAATCAAATCTTTCCGCTGTTCGTATTTTTTGCGATCTACAATAAAATATTCTTGTTCAACACCAACAGAAGGGGTTACTCTTTCTGTATTCGTATTTCCAAATAAGCGAAGAACTCGAAGACTTTCTTTATTAATCGCTTCCATCGAACGAAGTAATGGCGTTTTCATATCTAGCGATTCTCCATTATAAGAGCAAAACGCTGTAGGAATACACAATGTGGCACCTGCTGCCCCTTCCCTGATAAAGGCAGGAGAGGTACAATCCCATGCTGTATAGCCTCTTGCTTCAAACGTTGCACGCAGGCCTCCTGAAGGAAAGGATGACGCATCTGATTCTCCCTTTACTAGTTCTTTCCCAGAAAATTCCAGAAGAATCTTTCCATTTTTGGGTGGTGAAACAAATGAATCATGTTTTTCAGCCGTAATGCCCGTTAACGGCTGAAACCAATGCGAAAAATGTGTCGCACCTTTTTGTACTGCCCAATTTTTCATAGCTTCAGCAACAATATCTGCCAATGATGGATCTAGTGACTCACCACGTTCAATCGTTCTTTTTAACTGCTGAAAAATTTTTTTCGGAAGGTATTCTTCCATAACTGACTCATCAAAAACATTTTCTCCAAAGATTTCCGCCGCATTCATCTTTTCACTCATTTTCTTTCCTCCTAAAAAAAGCAGGGTATTCCCTTGGAATACCCCACATACTTCACGCTTTTCATTGTACACCCCTATACAATGGTTAACCCCTATTGATAGAACCAAACAACTCCATTTTCTCTTTTACTGTATTTTTAATTGCATCTACACCTGGTTTTAAGATTTTACGAGGATCAAATCCTTTTCCTTCCAAATCTTTCTTTTCTTCAAAATAAACACGAGTTGCAGCCGCAAAGGAAAGCTGACATTCTGTATTTACATTTATTTTAGACACTCCAAGCGAAATCGCTTTTTGAATCATATCTGCTGGAATTCCTGTTCCACCATGTAATACCAGTGGAAGATCTCCTGTCAGTTGTTGAATGCTGTCAAGAACTTCAAAATTCAGTCCTGGCCAGTTAGCTGGATATTTGCCATGAATATTTCCAATTCCTGCAGCGAGAAAATCTACACCTAAATCTGCAATTCCTTTACATTCTGCTGGATCAGCAAATTCGCCATCACCAACTACTCCATCTTCTTCGCCTCCAATTGCGCCGACTTCAGCTTCTAGAGAGATTCCTTTTTCATTACAGATTGCAACTAATTTTTTCGTGTTTTCCATATTTTCACTGATTGGCTCATGTGATCCATCGTACATAACGGAAGAAAATCCTGCTTCAATACATTTTAAGCAAGCATCAAAACTACCATGATCCAGATGTAATGCAACTGGAACGGTAATGTTCATGTCTTCTAACATTCCATTGACCATACCAACAATTGTTTTATATCCACCCATGTATTTTCCAGCGCCTTCAGACACACCTAATATTACTGGTGACTGATTTTCCTGTGCAGTACTTAAAACAGCCTTTGTCCACTCAAGATTATTGATGTTAAATTGACCCACTGCGTAATGATTTGCTTTTGCTTCCTGAAGCATTTTTTTTGCTGCAACTAACATAAAATTCCTCCTTAATCCTAATAACCTATTAGCCTATACTTTTCCGCTCCATTTTAACTCGTATCGGAACTCTTTGGTTAATATTATTAATAGTAACATTTTTATAAGCCCCACCATACTCACCATCTACCGTCCATGGAATTGCTTCATCAAACTGAAATGTTACTTTTTCTGCTTTAATCGAATAAACATGATCCGAATCAGCCTGTTGTGCTACCAAACATGCCAGCGTAGCATTCCATTCAATTGGATTCCGTGGTTTGCGAACCAACGTCACCTCAAACAGTCCATCATCCAATTCAACCCCTTTTCCAGTTAGGTTCGTCATACCACCTACACTCTTTGAATTGGAGACCATTCCATAAATTAATGTTTCTTCATATCGTTTTCCATTTGCTTCTACAACAACATGATAGGACGGTACATTTGTGATCTGTTTTGCACCTTCTAATATATATGCAGCATGTCCAAGAATATTTTTCAAACCCTGGCTTGTCTGATAAGAAACATTTGTAAAAAGGCCAAATGCAGCCACATATACAAAAGTCTCATCATTCAGCTGTCCCACGTCACACAAAAAAGGTTCGCCAGAAACCGCAATTTGCGCTGCCTTAATCATGTTTTTAGGAATCTGCAATGAATTAGCAAAATCATTTGTACTTCCCGCAGGAATATATCCTAATGGCGTATACAAACCAGCTGTCATCATTCCAGAAACAGTTTCATCCAGTGTTCCATCTCCTCCGGAACATACGATTGCATCATAAAATTGACCAACTTCTACTACTTTATCATACGCATCTCTTTGTCTTTGGGTTGGATATGCAGTTACATCATACCCCGCTTTTACAAAGGTATCGATAATTTCTAATAATCTTGGTTTTATCTGTCCTGTCCCAGAGTGTGGATTAAAAACAAACAACAATTTTTTCATCATTATGCTCGTCCTTCTAAGTAGGTAGCCAAAGTCGCTATTGCTGCGTCTTCATCCTCTCCATCAGCTGAGATTGTTACCTGAATGCCTGATAATAAATCCAATGTCATCATTCCCATAATACTTTTCGCATTGATCATTTTATTTTCTGTTTCCAGATAGATACTGCTGGAATACGTACCTGCCAAATGCACTAATTCAGCAACCGGTCTTTCTTCTTTTCCTGATGATATTGCTGCCACAACAGTCTGCTTTTTCATTTTGTTTCCTCCATTAACCTCTATACTCATTCGCTAATATGCCTAATTTTCTTAATCGATGATTCACACCTGACTTTCCTACCGGTGGTGTCAATAAATCACCTAACTCTTTTAACGCTGCATCTGGATATTCCACTCGCACTCTGGCCATTTCTTCCAATGACTGAGGTAGATTTTCCAGCCCGACAACACTTGCAAGAAATTCAATATCTTCGATTTGTTTTACTGCAGCACTTACTGTTTTATTGATATTTGCTGTTTCGCAATTTACTTTTCTATTTACACTATTGCGTACTTCTTTCAAGATTCGTACGTTTTCAAATTCCATCAACGCATTATGTGCTTCCATGACATTGAGCAAATCAACAATTTGAGATCCTTCTTTTAGATAAACCACAAAATGGTTCTTTCGGTCGATTATTTTCGCATCCATCTCAAAACTATTAATAACCTCTTCGACTTTATGCGCTTTGCCTTGATCTGAGCAAACGATTTCAAGATGATAAGATTTATGAGGATCTGCTATTGAACCACTACACAAAAAAACGCCTCTAATATAAGCCCTCTTGCAACAAGAATGCGTTAAGTCTGGATTCATACACATTTTATAAAATGAATTTGTAAAAGGAATTTTAATGGTATACAAACGCCCTTTTCCACCTGATAAATTAGTCCGAACTTCCTGAACAACTTTCATCTTAAATGCTTTTTTCAATAATGTAAAGAGCTTTCTAATAATTGCTATATTTTCACTAGAAACCTGTATAATTCCGGGTGAATTTTCGTCATTTTTCACTCTTCCAAGCTGGCTAATGATGCCTGCTATTTCTGCCATCTGACAATGTCGGCCTTTGCTATACTGTTGTTCTAGTTCTTCTTTTACTGTTCCTGAAAAAGAAATCATATTTTCTCTTTTTAACCTTTCCGAATGGCATCCTTGTCAATATCCCGGTGCTCAATTCTCAAGCCATATCCCTTACGCTCTTCCAATCGTTCAAAAAGAAAATTAGCAAGTGTGACAGATCGGTGCTTACCACCTGTACAACCGATACTAACAACCAGCTGATTTTTTCCCTCTTCCATATAAAATGGAATCAGATAAGAAACCATGTCATCTAGTTTATCCAAAAAAGCCTGCGCCTGTGGGTATTTCATTACAAATTGCTGTACCGCAGCATCATTCCCACTTAATGATTTTAACTCGTCAATATAATACGGATTCGGCAAAAAACGAACATCAAAAACCAGATCCGAATCAGTCGGAATCCCATACTTAAAGCCAAACGAAACTACACTTACATATAAACTCTTATAATCCTGTTGATGAACAAAAATCTTCTCCAGTTCTGCTTTCAATTCACGCGTCAAAAGTTTGCTGGTATCAATGATATAACTTGCATTTTTTTTCAGATAGCTCAATTGCTCTCTTTCTTTTAAAATACCTTTATCTACACGTTCCTGTAATGCTAACGGATGAGCACGTCGCGTTTCTTTAAAACGTTTTACCAATGTGCTGTCATCTGCATCCAAATACAGGATTTCGTAATTTATTTTCTTTTCCTTCAAAAACCGAAAAGTTTGTTCAATCTCTTTAAAACCTACTCGTCCTCGAATATCTACGCCAAGGGCAACTTTCTGGAGTTCTTCATTTGTATCTGAAAGCTCTGCAAATGTTCGAATTAAAGGAATTGGTAGATTATCTACACAATAATACCCAAAATCCTCCATCATCTTTAATGCAGTACTTTTTCCTGCACCAGACATTCCCGTTAAAATGATAAATCTCATTACAGACCTCCTCTTCTTCTTGCCCAACAAAATAATTGTTATTTTATGATAAGAACCTCCGGTTCCAGACAAATCTGAAATTGATCAAACACTTTCTGCTGTACCAGCTGAATCAAATTCATAATGTCTGTTGCCGTTGCATGGTCATAATTGATGATAAAACCACAATGTTTCTCAGATACCATTGCTCCACCTACACGAAGCCCTGCAAGACCCGCATCCATAATCAGCTTTCCTGCAAAATGATTGGGTGGACGTTTGAATGTACTTCCTGCACTTGGATAATCTAGTGGCTGTTTCTCAATTCTTCTTTGCGAGAGTTCTTTCATTTTCTGACGGATTTGACTTTCCTCTCCTTTGCAAAGCTCAAATTCTGCTTCTACCACAATATAATGGTTTTGCTGAATGATCGAAGTACGGTAGCCTAATTCAAGTTCCTCTACCGTCAGAATTTGCATTTCTCCCTGTTGGTTAATTACTTTTACACTCGATAAGATATTTTTAATTTCCCCGCCATATGCTCCTGCATTCATGGCAACTGCGCCGCCAATACTTCCTGGAATACCAGCAAGTTCTTCCATTCCGCTAAGCCCTTTTTGTGCTGCTGCCTGTGCACAGTTTGATAACGTTGCACCCGCTCCAGCAATGATTTTATTTTTATCTATACTGATATTACTCAGATTATTTCCAATTTCAATAACAACACCCGCGATCCCAGAATCAGCTACCAAAAGATTGCTTCCATTTCCCAAAACCACATAAGGCATGCCATTTTGCCGACACAAATAAATGATATCGCCAATCTGACCTGCCTCTGGTTTTAAGAAGAGTTCAGCTGGTCCTCCCACTCGGAAGGACGTATGCTGACTCATAGGTTCATTCTTCAGGATTTGCGATTCATCTAAAACTGACTTTAATTCGTCAATAAATTTCTGATCCAAATCAAACCTCTTTCTCTTCAATGAAAATATACTATTTTGCTTCTTTTAAGAATGCAACGTATCCGCGAAGTGCTTCGAAAACGTCTACTTTACTAATAACTTCCCATGGTGCATGCATGTTAAGAACAGCAATACCACTATCAATTACTTCCATATCATATTCAGCAAGAATATAAGCGATTGTTCCGCCGCCACCCTGATCTACTCTTCCAAGTTCTGCTGTCTGGAAATATACATCGTTATCGTCAAAGATTTTTCTAATCTGAGCCATGTATTCTGGATTTGCATCATTTGATCCACTTTTTCCTCTAGAACCTGTGTATTTATTGATACATAATCCTTTGCCTAAAAATGCGGAGTTTTTCTTTTCCATAACAGATGGGAATAATGGATCAAATCCAGCACTTACGTCAGAAGAAAGAACTCTAGAATTCTTTAATGCTCTTCTAAGTTTTAATTCATTATAATCTCCTGTTGCATTCATTAATTCTGCTACTGTGTTTTCGAAGAATCTTGAAGTCATACCTGTTGCTCCAACACTTCCGATTTCTTCTTTATCAACGATTAAGCAGCAGCTTGTTCTTTCTGGAACATCCATTTCTAACATAGCCATGAAAGAAGGATAAGCACATACTCTGTCGTCATGTCCGTAACCCATGATCATTCCACGGTCAAATCCGTAATCTCTTGCATCTCCTGCAGGAACTACTTCAATTTCAGCTGAAAGGAAATCTTCTTCTTCAATGTTGTATTCTTTTGCAAGAAGATTCATGATGTTTGTCTTAACTCGTTCTTTTACGTCATTTCCTTCTGCATCTTTTTCATCTCCAGGAATACTTCCGATTAATAAATCTAAGCTTTCTCCTTCGATGATCTTTGCTCCTTTTTTATCCATCTGATCTGCTGATAAATGAATTAAAAGATCGGAAATACCAAATACTGGATCATTTTCCTTGTCACCAATATTTACATTAACCATTGTACCATCTTTTTTAACAATTACTCCATGAAGTGCAAGTGGAAGTGTAACCCACTGATATTTCTTTACTCCACCATAATAATGTGTGTCAAGTAATGCCATATCGCAATCTTCATATAATGGATTCTGTTTTAAGTCCAAACGTGGTGAATCTACGTGTGCTCCTAAAATGTTCATTCCAGCTTCTAAACCTTTACTTCCCACGATAAAAGTTGCAAGCATCTTTCCCATATTGTTTGCGTAAACTTTATCACCAGCTTTTACTGTCTTTCCTGAAGCAATAATTTCATTTAAGTCAATATAACCAGCTTCTTTTGCCATACGTTCGAATTCTGTAACACATTCTCTTTCTGTCTTACACTGAGAAATAAACTTTTTGTAACCCTCGCAAAAATCAAATACTTCTTTTTGTTTCTCGCCTGCATATTTTGGCCAAGCATTCTTTCTTTCCATTTGTTGCTCTCCTTCTCAATCCTAATTTATATAAAGTAGTTCTACTTTATTCATCTTCAAGAGTACCTTGCTCAATATTCGCCTGTACTCTACGGTAAAGCTCTTTTGCAGCATTATAGCCCATTTTCTTCTGACGATGGTTTACTGCAGCCGCCTCACAAATAACCGCAAGGTTTCGACCTGGTCTGATTGGCAGTGATTGACATACAACTTTATTTCCTAGAAATTCAGTATATTCTTCTTCTAGTCCTAAGCGGTCATAATCTGCACCTTTCTTCCATTCTTCCAGTTTAATAACAAGATCGATATTCTGCTTTTCTTTTACACTTTCTGCTCCAAAAAGCATCTTTACATCGATAATTCCGATTCCACGCACCTCAATTAAATATTTCGTGATATCCGGCGAAGTTCCAACTAAAGTGTGCTCATTAATCTTACGAATTTCAACCACATCATCCGCTACCAGACGATGTCCTCTTCGCAATAGTTCGAGCGCAGCTTCACTTTTACCAATTCCACTCTCACCCATGATCAAGATTCCCTCACCATAGACATCTACCAATACTCCGTGAATCGAAATACAAGGTGCTAACTTGGTATTGAGGAAATAAATGATTTCAGCCATAAAATTCGATGTGGCCTGCACTGTTCCGTAAATCGGTATCTGATATTCATCTGCTATTCGTATAAAATCTTCGTCTGGCTCAAATCCTCTGCAAAAAATAATACATGGGATATCCCTAGATAAGAGTTCACCATAAATCTTTACTTTTTCTTCCTTTGTCAAATGCTGTAAATAGGTATATTCCACCGTTCCAATGATTTGCACTCTGCTTGCTTCGAAATGTTCAAAATAACCAGTTAGCTGCAACGCTGGTCTGTTTACATCTGGTTCCTGAATTAATCTCTTAGAGTCACCAATGTTGTGTGTAAAATGATTCATATGAAAATATTTTACC
>JAGOGN010000033.1 GCA_017996675.1 Lachnospiraceae bacterium
TTTTTTTTTCACTTGTATTGTTGATTGGAAATGTTTTTCAACAATTATATAATACAGTGGATTCCGTAATTGTGGGTCAATTTGTTGGTTCAGATGCTTTGGCAGCAGTTGGTTCCTCTGGATCGATTGTAAACTTGATCGTGAGTTTATTAATGGGTATCACCTTGGGATCTAGTGTGGTGATTTCTAATTATTATGGGGCACGTGATTTAGAACATATGGAGCGCGCGATTCATACATCGATCTCGCTAGGATTGATTTCTGGAGCATTAATCAGTATTGTGGGCGTGGTATTATCACCCCAGATTTTGATCTGGATGGGAACGCCAGCAGATGTTTTGGATCAATCAGCACTCTATTTGAGAATCATTTTTCTAGGAATGATTGGTTCTATGTTATACAATGTGGGGGGAAGTATTTTCCGAGCAGTTGGTGACTCCAGACATCCACTCTACTTTTTGATTTTTGCTTCTTTTACGAATGTCGCTTTGGATTTGCTATTTGTGGTAGTATTCAAGATGGGAATTGCAGGAGCCGCATGGGCCACCATTATTTCTCAATCTCTTTCTGCAATCCTCACATTTGCAAAGCTGATGAAAGATAAGACTGAGTATCAGGTTAGCTTTAAAAAGATAAGAATCTATAAACAAGAGGCATTGTTAATTATTAAGATTGGTATTCCAAGCGGAATACAAAATTCGGTAATCGCTTTATCGAATGTGGTTGTACAAGCGAACATTAACTCATTTGGACCAGCTGCAATGGCTGGCTGTGGGGCTTATGTAAAACTGGATGGATTTGCAGTAATGCCTGCTATTAGTTTTGGAATGGCGTTAACAACATTTGTGGGGCAGAATCTTGGTGCGGGAAAACCAGACCGTATGCAAAAAGGCGCGAAATTTGGCATTTTGGCTAGTATGATTACAGTAGAAATAGCGGGAATCTTTTTGTTTATTTTTGCAAAACCACTGATTTCACTATTTGATAATAATCCAGATGTTATTTCTTATGGAGTACAAATGGCAAGAACGAATTCGTTATTCTATATGTTTTTGGCCGGTGCGCATGCAATGGCAGGAGCACTTCGAGGAGCAGGAAAGACAAAGGTTCCGATGTTTGTCATGCTTGCTTGTTGGTGTTTAATGAGAATGACTTGGATTACTGTTATGATTCAGTTTATTAATGATATTCATATTGTTTTCATGGGTTATCCAATTACATGGATAGCCAGCATGATCTGTTTTGTGATATACTATAAAAAGTCGAACTGGGTTCACAAATCCGGTGTAAGTATAAAAGCCTAACAGGAGAAAAGAAATGAGATATCCGAATTTTTTGCGACAGGGGCAGATGATTGGAATTACTGCTCCTAGTAGTGGAATTCTTGATAAAAAGGAAAGCTATGATTATTCAATTTTACAATTGAGTAACCATGGCTTTTTGTGCAGGGAAACGAATAATGTTTTTACGTCAGGCATAGTTAGTGGAAGTGGAAAGCAGCGAGCGGATGAATTTATGGAGTTGTTGAAAGATCCAGATATTCAGGTGATTCTTTGTGCCACTGGTGGAGATTTTCTGATGGAAATGCTTCCATTTTTAGATTTCGAAATGATTCGCGCCTATCCAAAATGGGTGCAGGGATATTCTGATCCAACGGGTTTGCTACATAGTATTTTGGTGAATTGCGAGATTGCAACAATTTACGGTGCCAATGCAGGTGGCTTTGACATGTCCCCATGGCATCCGTCTTTGGAACGCAATTTGGATATTTTGATGGGGAAGGAGATCATTCAGAACTCGTTTCCTAAGTTTCAAGCAGGATGGAAGGAAGATGGAGAAGAGTTTAATCTGGATTCTGTGACAGAATGGAAGACTCCTCATGGAAATGTAGATGTTCAGGGCAGAATGATGGGCGGTTGTTTGGACTGCCTTTGGAATTTAATTGGGACTTCCATGGATCGGACTAGGGAATTCGTCGAAAAATATGAATCAGATGGCTTTATTTGGTATTTTGATATTTATGCTCTCACAGCAGAAGACACTTATCGGGCATTGTGGCAAATGAATGATGCAGGCTGGTTTGTAAATGTTAAAGGGATTGTGGTAGGTAGAGTCAGGTTCCCAAATACCATGATGGAACTGACTTATCAAAATGCAATAGAACGGTTATTTCCGGATATTCCTCTGATTATGGAAGCGGATATTGGACATGTCAAACCTTCACTTACAATCGTAAATGGAGCGATAGGGCACGTTCGAGCTGCTGATGGAAAAGGTGAAATAAAATTATATTGGAAAGAGTAGGCGTATAATAATGATCAAAATAACACAAGAAGAATATAGATTATCCAACTGGAGTGGAGGAACAACGACTCAACTGTTGATCTGGCCACCCTCTGCCGATTATCAAAGCCGCAACTTTGCTTTTCGAATTAGCTCTGCAACAGTGGAACAAGAGGAATCTACCTTTACGAGTTTGCCAGGTGTGCACCGCTTTTTATCGGTGTTAGATGGTACGCTCCAATTAACCGTAAAGCAGAAATGTCAAGAACAAGTCATTTTCTTAAACGAAAATGAGGTCTATGAATTTGAAGGCGATTGGGAAGTGCGAAGTAAAGGACAGGTGAGAGATTTTAACCTTATGCTGAAAGACTGCAATGGCAGCATGGAACAAATAGAATTGAAGCATAATGATAAAATAATTTGCGAAAGAGAGTTTGGCTTCTTATTTGTTGTGAATGGAGACGCTACTATTCGTAATCTGAATATAGAAGAAGCAATTAAACTAAATGAAGGGGAAAGCGTATTTGATCACCTTGATCAAAAAACAGAATACCTGATACAGACACAGCAGAAGTGTTCCGCTTTTTTCATTCAGGCAGGAGAGTTATTAAATGCGTAAAATGGAATTTAAAATGGAGCGTAATGGTTTGCTCAATATTGGAGATCGCTTACCAGTTACGGAAAGTAAATTACCAACCTCTTATTATTATACGTTGGGCAAAGCTTATGCAATGTCGGCAAATTATGAGTTTTCGAAAAGATTGAAATCGACAGAAGGCACGGTGACTGCCATTGAGGAAACATCGAAGGGCTTTTTTGTGACAGTAGAATTTGAAGAGGAAAGTATAGAATAAAAAAATGCCCTGCGAAACCAGTGTGAGTGGAATGTATCGCGGGGCATTGTGGGCTATTTAGATAGTTTCGTACTTTTGTACAAAAGAAATACCAAGTGAAAAAGGTCCAGTGTGGCACGCAGTTACAGCTCCGATGGTAGCAGGGAAGTCTTCGCCTGGTAAATTTTCTACACAGGTGATGCCTAATTCGGCTTCAACAGTTGCTCTAAATTCTGCTGCTTCTACAGGGTCGTATCCAAATCCGACTGTGATAAAGTAGTCATCAATATTCTTATCTTCAAAGAACTTCTTTGCATTTGCGATAACGACTGGTTTGGCTTTCTTTCTGGAACGGGTAATACTGGTAATACTCAAATCACCTTTTTTCAGGTTGAGTAATGGTTGTATATTTAATTTATCACCAACTGTGGTAAGCATCTTGCCGATTCTTCCACCTTTCTTTAAGTAATCTAAAGTGGAAATGGTGAAAATAATCTGGCTGGTAGCTTTGAAACCATCTATTTTACTGCACATATCGTCAAAGGAAAGTCCATCTTCACGCATGCGTAGAAATTCTCGTACAATTAAGGCCTGCCCAACGGTATTCTGCCAACTATTGAAAACTTTAAGCTGAGCATCAGGATGATCTTCCAAAAAAATCTGACATGCTGTCATGGCTGAATTAAATGAGCCACTTAAGGAAGTTGTGATGCACAGGCAGATCACAGAATCACCTGCATCATATGCAGCCTGAAAACGTTGAAGAAAATCGTCGACAGATGGAAGTGAGGTTTTCGGAAAACAACCTTCATCTACCATTTTTTTATAAAATAAATCCCGGTCAATTTCTGAGTAATCCTTTTGGTAGGTTTCCCCGTCAAAGGTAATGTAGAGAGGGATAATTTCTAAATTATGCGCTGTAGCATAGGAAACTGGCAAGTCACAGGCGCTGTCGCTGATTATTCTGATCATAGTAACTCCTTTTGATTTTATTATCCTGTATAGTACATCAAAAAGAGCTTATACAGTGATTTTTATACATTCAGATTATATCATGTAGTTTTGAAAACTACAAGAAAAAGTTTTGAATATTTGTGCCGGAAGAATAAAGTTTTTAGAGGGATAGCGTAAGAGATAACGTTATGATATGATGAAAAAAAAGGGGGTGGCTTTTTTGAAAATTGCAGTCGCACAGTTTTCTCCAACGTGGGAAAATAAAGAGCAAAGTATGGCAAAGGCGGAAAGCTGGATAAAAGAAGCAGCACAGAAGAATGCAGAATTCATTTTTTTTCCGGAATTATCTTTGACAGGATTTTCGATGAAAGTGGATTCGATCCGAGATCAATTGAATGAAACGGAATCCTTTATGAAGTCAAGTGCAATTAAATATCAGATTGGAATTGGAATCGGTTATGTTCCGGCGAGAGATGGGCTAGGTAGAAACACCTATTTAATTGTGGACGCAAACGGAGAACAACTTCTTTCTTACGATAAAATTCATCCTTTTTCTTTTGCAAAAGAAGATCAGTTCTATCAGGGTGGAGAGCGAGTGATTACCGGAAATATCGGTGGAATTCCAGTGGGAATTGGGATTTGTTTTGATTTGCGATTTCCAGAATTGTATCGAGCAATGATGCCAAAACCACACTTATTATTGATACCAGCAAATTGGCCATTGGCAAGAATTGAGCAGTGGAAAATTCTTTTAAGAGCCAGAGCAGTTGAAAATCAGGTTTTTGTGATGGGTATTAATTGTGCAGGAAATTTAGGTGGGGTTTATTATTCTGGTGAGTCAATTGTAGTTAATCCATTAGGAGAGGTTATTTATTCTGGAAAGAAAGATAGTGAAGATCTGTTTTTGTGTGAGATTGATGATCAGATTGAGAAGATGCGTCAGCACTTTCCTGTTTTGGAAGATCGAAAATCGAGGGAATTTTGGACCTTAGTTCAAGAATCTGAAAAGTAGTAAGAGAACATTGTTTCAATCAGGAGGAAAGCATGGCAAAATCAGAAAAACAGAAATTAAAACTTTTATACATCAGAGATTTATTGTTGGAAAAAACGGATAGCGATCATGCAATTACAACGAATGAACTGATCCAGGAATTAGAAAAAGAAGGAATTGGTGCTGAACGAAAAAGTATTTATCAGGATATTCAGCTCTTAAACGATCATGTGGTTGAGGTGCTAAAGAAAACAACGAAGCCACAGGGGTATTATGTGGAAGATCGAGATTTTGAACTTGCTGAAGTGAAATTGTTAGTAGATCTAGTTGAGGCAGCCAAATTCGTAACAGATACAAAATCTCGTGCTCTTATTAAGAAGCTTGAGCGCCTGACTAGTGTTCACCAGGGTAAAAGACTGCAACGGCAGGTCCTGGTGACGGACAGAATTAAGACAGCAAACGAGAGCATTTACTATAATGTGGATTGCATTCACGAAGCAATTTCTCAAAACAAGAAAATTAGTTTTTTGTATTATCGATGGACGGTGCAGAAAACGGAAGAACTTCGTCATAATGGCGAACCTTATACCATTAATCCTTGGAGACTTACTTGGGCGGATGAAAATTATTATTTAATCGGATATGATGAAGAAGAAGGAAAAGTAAAATATTATCGCGTAGATAAGATGAAAAAAGTTCAGATTCTTCTAAAAGAACGTCAGGGCAGCGAATATATGAATGATTTTGATTTTGGCAATCTTCATAAACGCACATTCGGAATGTTTGCGGGTGAGGAAGAAGTCGTTACGTTACGGATGAGTGAAAAGATGGCAGGAGTGGTTGTGGATCGTTTTGGAAAAGGGATTTCCATTCGTCCGCTAGAAAATGGAGAGTTCGAAACACGGGTAAAAGTCGCTGTATCCAATCAATTTTTTGGATGGGTTACTGGACTGGGGACGGATGCGCAAATTATTAGCCCGAACAGTGTGAAGGAAAGGTATCGAGATTATTTGATGAATCTTGTACGTCAATATATTTAAAAAATAACAGGCTGATTTTGTTTTTCTACTTGAAAATGAGAAAACAAAGTGCAGCCTGTTATTCAATAGTTACATTATTTCTTATTTTTTACTGCCGCTTCGACAAATCCTTTGAATAGAGGATGTGGGCGATTTGGTCTGGACTTTAATTCTGGGTGAGCCTGTGTTGCCAGATAGAATGGATGATCTGGAATTTCAATCATTTCAACAATTCTTCCGTCTGGAGACAGACCTGATATTTTCATACCTTTTTCGATTAAGATGTTGCGATAATCATTATTTACTTCATAACGATGACGATGTCTTTCGTGGATAATATCACTTCCATAGAGTTCATATGCTATGGAATCATTTGCAAGGGAACATGGATAAGAACCTAGCCTTAACGTACCGCCGATATCATCAATACCTTCCTGCTCTGGCATAAGAGCAATGACAGGATGAGTCGTTCCAGGATTTAATTCGATACTATGAGCATCTTTATAACCGCATATATGACGGGCGAATTCAATGATTGCAACTTGCATACCAAGACATAATCCCAAATATGGAATCTGATTGGTACGCGCATATTTTGCAGCAAGGATCATTCCGTCTACACCACGTGAACCAAAACCTCCCGGTACAATAATACCGTCCTGATTAGAAAGTTCTGCTTCCAAATTTTCTTCTGTAAGTGTTTCGGAATCAATCCATTTAATATTAACAGCTGTATGCTGAGGAATTCCACCATGTTTTAAGGCTTCTACAACAGAAATATAAGCATCGTGAAGCTGGATATATTTTCCAACTAAAGCAATATTTACTTCTTTATCTAAAGAGCGTAGGTCTTGAACCATTTCTTCCCAGTCGGTTAAATCAGGAGTTGGACACTCTAAATGCATGCATTCACATGCAACCTGTGCAAGAGATTCACGTTCCATTGCAAGAGGAGCTTCATATAAGTATTCCACATCCAAGTTCTGAAGAACATGATTACTTGGCACATTACAAAAAAGAGCGATCTTTTCTTTGATACCATCTTCCAATGGAAGTTCGGAACGACAAACAATAATATCTGGCTGGATACCAAGGCTTTGAAGTTCTTTTACACTGGCTTGTGTTGGCTTCGATTTCTGTTCACCAGATACTTTTAAGTAAGGAATTAAAGTAACATGAATTAAAATGGCATTTTCTCTGCCGATTTCATGTTGAAATTGTCGGATGGATTCAAAATAAGGTAGACTCTCAATATCGCCAACTGTTCCGCCTACTTCGATGATTGCAATTTCAGTTTCTTCAGTTGAAAAATTACGATAAAAACGACTTTTAATTTCATTCGTGATGTGCGGAATAACTTGAACTGTACCGCCGCCAAAATCGCCTCTTCTTTCTTTTTGAAGAACAGACCAGTAAATCTTTCCGGTGGTGACATTAGAATTTTTGTTGAGACTTTCGTCGATAAAACGCTCGTAGTGACCAAGATCGAGGTCGGTTTCTGCGCCATCGTCCGTTACAAATACTTCGCCGTGCTGAATTGGATTCATGGTTCCAGGATCTATATTGATATACGGGTCGAATTTCTGCATGGTGACAGTGAAACCACGGGCTTTCAGCAGTCGGCCTAGTGAGGCAGCAGTAATACCCTTTCCTAGTCCGGAAACAACTCCGCCGGTGACAAAAACATATTTTACAGCCATGGATATCCTCCTTGAATAGATATTGATTGATTTTAGCTCATTAACTAATATATTATACTATGAAAAGATTTGGAAAGCTAGTTGTAATTTTGTGTTTCTTCAGGACAAGTTTTATAAAATCTTTAGAGAATGGAATGAAAGTTTAAGGAATAATCCATTGATTTTCCATGATGGAACACCTATAATAGAGATATTAGAATTGAATTAAGGAGATTATATGGATAATAGAGGAATGAATAATCAACAGAATAACCAAAATAATGATCCAAACAAGAAGAATGGTCCTGGAAACAGTAAGAGGAATGGGCAGATTATTTTGATTTGCGTGATTGTATCTATGGTTTTGTTATTTATCACAACCATGTTAAAGAATCAGTATACGGAGCTTACAACAAAGAAAATTACCTATACTAAATTCATTAAGATGGTTAAGGATGATAAGATTAAGAGTGTAGAGATTACTGACAAGCAAATTAATATCACTCCGATAGAGACCAAGAGTAAGACAGACATCGAATATAAATATTATACTGGATATATCTATGATGAAACTCTGCTTACTACATTAGACCAGCATGATGTAACGATTGACCGTGATATTCCAAAGGATACTTCTGGTTGGATTTATACGGTGTTGAGTATTGCAATTCCGTTTGCACTTTTGATGTTTTTATTTAATATGATGTCAAAGCGTATGGGCGGAGCAATGAGTGTTGGTAAGAGCAATGCGAAGATATACGTGGAGAAGACAACTGGTGTGACATTTAAAGATGTTGCTGGACAGGATGAAGCAAAGGAATCGCTTCAGGAAGTAGTTGACTTTTTACATAATCCTGGAAAATATTTAGAAATTGGAGCGAAACTTCCAAAGGGAGCACTGTTAGTGGGCCCTCCGGGAACTGGCAAGACCTTGCTTGCAAAAGCAGTAGCTGGTGAAGCTCGTGTACCTTTTTTCTCACTTGCAGGATCAGATTTCGTAGAAATGTATGTTGGAGTCGGAGCTTCCAGAGTTCGAGACTTATTTAAAGAAGCACAGAAACAGGCACCTTGTATCATTTTTATAGATGAAATTGACGCTATTGGTAAGAGCAGAGACAGTCGCTATGGCGGAGGAAATGATGAGCGTGAGCAAACATTAAATCAGCTTTTGGCTGAAATGGATGGATTTGATACCTCTAAAGGTTTATTGATTCTTGCGGCAACGAACAGACCAGAAGTGCTGGATAAGGCATTACTTCGTCCAGGCCGATTTGATCGACGTATTATTGTAGATAAGCCAGATTTAAAAGGAAGAAAAGAAACTCTTCGCGTACATTCCAAAGATGTTTTAATTGATGAGACAGTGGATCTAGATGAGATCGCATTGGCTACATCTGGAGCGGTTGGTTCGGATTTAGCGAATATGATTAATGAAGCTGCAATCAATGCCGTAAAGAATGGAAGAAAATTTGTTACACAGGCTGATTTATTTGAATCAGTGGAAGTGGTAATTGCAGGTAAAGAAAAGAAAGATCGCATCATGAACAGCAAGGAAAAGAATATTGTTGCATATCATGAAGTGGGGCATGCTTTAGTAACTGCTTTGCAAAAAGATACGGAGCCAGTTCAAAAGATTACAATCGTTCCTAGAACAATGGGCTCATTAGGATATGTAATGCAGACTCCGGAAGAAGAAAAATATCTGATGTCTAAGGATGAATTAAAAGCTCAAATTGTTACTTTTATGGCTGGAAGAGCTTCCGAGGAAATTGTTTTTGATTCTGTTACGACAGGAGCATCCAACGATATTGAACAAGCAACGAAGATTGCAAGAGCAATGGTGACACAGTATGGAATGTCAGATCTGTTTGGATTAATGAGTCTAGAGTCGGTTGAAAATCGATATTTGGATGGACGAGCAGTCCTGAATTGTGGTGATTCGACCGCAGCATTGATTGATGAAGAAGTAAAGAATATTTTAAAAGAAAGCTATGATGAAGCAAAGGCAATGTTGCTGGGACATCGAGAATTGCTAGATGAAATTGCTGCATTCTTATTTGAAGAAGAAACAATCACAGGAAAAGAATTTATGAAGATTTTCCGTAGAGCAAAGGGATTGCCAGATCCTGAAGAAATTACAGAACATACGACTGTACCTCAAATCGCTCAAGAAGCGGATTGTTGTACAGATGCAGCGGAGGATGTTTCGAACGATGGCATTTAATTTTGAAGAAGAATTAAAAAAATTACCTGGTAAACCAGGAGTATATTTGATGCACGATGAGGCGGACGTGGTGATTTACGTGGGGAAAGCAATTTCCCTTCGTAATCGCGTCCGCCAATATTTTCGTCCAGGGGCAGACGGCAGGCCGAAAATTGAAAGAATGATGCCTCACGTTTCTAGATTTGAATATATCGTAACAGATTCGGAATTAGAGGCTTTAGTTTTAGAAAACAATTTAATTAAAGAGTATTCCCCGAAGTATAACACTATGTTAAAAGATGGAAAGACCTATCCTTATATTCGTGTAACTGTGCAGGAAGATTTTCCGAGGTTACAATTTGCAAGACAGATGAAGCGGGATAAATCTAAATATTTTGGCCCCTATACGAGTAGTAAAGCGGTAAAAGATACCATGCTTTTGCTACAAAAATTATATTGCATCAGAAGTTGCAGTCGAAGACTGCCACAAGATATCGGGAAAGACAGACCTTGTTTGAATTATCATATTCATCAGTGCAAAGGTCCATGTCAGGGATATATTGGAAAAGAAGAGTACAAAGAAAATGTAAGTAAAGTATTAGATTTTCTGAATGGAAAATACCAACCAATTTTGGAAGAACTGAAATCTAAAATGGAACTAAGCGCAGAGAATATGGAGTTTGAAGAGGCCGCTCAATACAGAGATTTGCTAAGAAGTGTTTCCTCTATTGCCCAGAAACAAAAGGCAACGATGACCGATCAGGAAAATAGAGATATCATCGCTTTTGCAAAAGATCAGGATGAAGCAGTGGTTCAGGTTTTTTTTGTGAGAAATGGACAAATTATTGGGAGAGAGCATTTTTATTTAAAGCTGTCCATGGAAAAGACCTCTGGGGAAATTTTAAAACGATTTCTGTTTCAATTTTATTCGGGAACTCCTTTTTTACCGAAAGAATTGGTGTTGCAGTCTGAACCAGATGATATGGATGGGATTGAGCAGTGGCTGACGCAAAAGCAGGGACATCGGGTTTATATTAAAGTGCCAAAAGCTGGCGAGAAAGAAAAGTTGGTGGAATTGGCTCGGAAAAACGCAAGAATGGTTCTAGATCAGGATAAGGAGCGGATTATCCGTGAGGAAAACCGTACAAGAGGTGCTTTAAATCAAATTGCAAAATTACTGGGATTTCAAAAACTGAATCGGGTAGAAGCGTTCGATATATCGAATTTGAATGGATTTTTATCAGTTGGATCCATGGTAGTTTTTGAAGATGGAAAGCCGAAAAAAAATGATTATCGAAAATTTAAATTAAAGACAGTTTCAGGACCAGATGATTATGCATCCATGTATGAAGTTCTCACACGAAGATTTAAAAGAGGAAAAGAAGAACAGAAACAGAAAACAGAGGGACTCTTAGGAGAGGAAACCGGAGGATTTAGTAGTTTTCCGGATCTGATTATGATGGATGGTGGAAAAGGTCAGGTAAATGTTGCATTAAAGGTTCTGGAAGAACTGAATCTTCCAATTCCTGTATGTGGTATGGTGAAGGACGATCATCATCGCACAAGAGGGCTTTATTATAATGGAATAGAACTGGATATTGATACAAGAAGTGAGGGCTTTCGTTTGATCACCAGAATTCAGGACGAGGCACATCGATTTGCAATCACCTTTCATCGTTCCTTGAGAGGGAAAGAGCAGATTCATTCTGCATTGGATGATATTCATGGTATCGGACCCAAAAGAAGAAAGGCGCTCATGAAGTATTTTGAATCCTTTGAAGAGATTCGAAAATCATCGGTAGAGGATTTGATGAGGGTGCCGGAATTAAATCAACAGGCAGCAGAAAGTGTATACAATCATTTCCATATTGAAGAGCAATAATCGTTGTGGTACAATAGTACTAGATGTGGATGAATAGGAGGGGCTCAAATGGCAATTACGGTTGAGGAACTGGTAAAATATTTTCATATGAATCATTTTACACACAACATTGGTGACTCTAAGAGATTAATTCAGGAACCAGATGTAAACAGACCAGCATTGCAGCTAACTGGTTATTTTGAACATTTCGAAGCAAGCAGAGTGCAAATCATTGGAACGGTGGAATATACCTATTTACAGCATTTGACAAAGGAAGAAAAAGTAAAGATTTATGGTGAACTCTTA
>JAGOGN010000186.1 GCA_017996675.1 Lachnospiraceae bacterium
GGGGTTAAGTCAGATTACGACACAACTTCGTGAAGAAGGAACCGTTATTTCAAAAGAAATGAACCACTTAATTGTTATGAATCTTTTTTCAACTATTACTAATGCAAACTTTGATCAGGAAGTATTTTATCAGAGAATTTTAGATACCCTTCAGAAAAAAGAAGAACTGAAAGTTCAGGTTAAAAATCAGGATGCATTATCCGATGCAGCACTCTGGACAGCTTCCACCAAAGAAGAAATGGATGCAAAAGCTCCATCCGTTGGGGTATTAAGAACCGAGAACGAAGATATTAGAAGTTTAAGAGAATTAGTTCTTTATGGTTTAAAAGGACTTGCAGCTTATATGAAACATGCAAATGAATTGAGTCAGGATCAGGAAGAAATTCATGTATTCATGCAGAGAGCATTAGCAGCAACTTTAAATGATAACCTTGGAGCAGATGAATTGGTTGCATTAACACTGGAAACAGGAAAATTCGGAGTAGATGGAATGGCATTGTTGGATGCTGCAAATACCTCTGCTTATGGAAATCCAGAAATTACAAAAGTAAATCTTGGTGTAAGAAATAACCCAGGTATCCTTATTTCAGGACATGATTTACATGATTTGGAGCAATTATTGGAGCAGACACAGGGAACTGGAGTGGATGTGTATACACATTCAGAAATGTTACCAGCACATTATTATCCAGCATTCAAAAAGTATTCCAACTTTGTAGGAAACTATGGAAATGCATGGTGGAAACAAAAAGAAGAATTCGAAAGTTTCCAGGGACCAATTTTGATGACAACCAACTGTATCGTTCCTCCAAGTGAATCTTATAAAGCAAGAGTTTTCACAACAGGAGCATCTGGATTTACAGGTTGTGTTCATATTGAGAAAGACGAAAATGGAAAGAAAGATTTCTCCCAGATAATTGAACTTGCAAAAACATGTCCAGCTCCAATTCAGATTGAAGAAGGAGAAATTGTAGGTGGATTTGCACATAATCAGGTTCTTGCATTGGCGGATCAGGTTGTGGAAGCAGTTAAAACTGGTGCAATCCGCAAGTTCTTCGTAATGGCAGGTTGTGATGGAAGACAAAAATCCAGAAATTATTATACGGATTTTGCAAAAGCACTTCCAAAAGATACGGTAATTCTTACAGCAGGATGTGCAAAATACAAATACAATAAATTAAATCTAGGTGATATTAATGGTATTCCAAGAGTATTAGACGCAGGTCAGTGTAACGATTCCTACTCACTTGCTGTTATCGCACTGAAATTAAAAGAAGTATTTGAGTTAAATGATATTAATGAATTACCAATCGTTTATAACATTGCATGGTATGAGCAGAAGGCTGTTATCGTATTACTTGCATTACTTCACTTAGGTGTTAAAAACATTCATTTAGGACCAACATTACCAGCATTCTTATCACCAAATGTTGCAGATGTTCTGGTTAAAAACTTCGGAATTGCTGGCATCCAGTCAGTAGAAGAAGATATGGCATTGTTCTTAAATTAATCTTTATATTATAATTTTTCGAAAGAGGGCTGCATCTTAGATGACAGCTCTTTTTTTGTTAGCAATTGTTGTGGATTTCTTCCAAATTAGATGATATAATTTAACAAATACGATTCGGGAGAGAGATGTGTCTGTATAATCAAGTTTTGCTATTAAATAGACGTACGAATCCAAAAGCTATCATGAAGAAAGTGAGGTTTGAAGAATGAAAGAGCAAATTCTTTTTGAGCTGAACAACCGGTTGACAGCAATGGGAATTATGACACAAGTAGGACAAGGTACAGACATTTCAATTGAGACAGATTTCGTAGATGCATCATGGGGAATAGGAAAGAAAAAAATACATTATGAAGCTTTTATTTATGCAAATGAGCAGGAACAGATTGTTTATATGTATGAAAAAACTTCAGAAGAAGGACAAGGATTTTCTTTTGGAGGAGATAATGGCTCCAGTTTTCAAAGCGGCGCGACACTATTTCGCAAAGTAAAGAGTATTCAGTATGGTCCAGATGGTAAAGCATACGAATATGACATTGATTTGGGGATGATTCCGAAAACCGTAAAGGACGTCGCCAAGTCAAATGGGTGGAAATTTAAAACAGTAATTGGCAAGCACAAAGTGATGAATCAGCCAACCATGGAACATTCAGTTCCAGAAGCTCGACGCTACAAATCGCCTAGTTCACAGGAACTTTATGAGACTGAAAAAAATGGTTTGTTTGGAATGATTGCATTTGTGATTTTAGGAATGCTGATGGTTGGAACATTAGTGTTAATGGAATCAACGCTTGTTTGTTGGATTGTATCGCTTGCAATATATGGAATTGCCTTATGTTTGCAGCGAATCTGGAAGGACAAAAATATTTTTATTCATCTTGGCTTATGTATACTGACCGCAGTTATTTTGCTGTTTGAAATTGCGTTGTTTTCAGGAGGGACCATAAAGGTTAACTCTGCAAAACTCAAAGATCCACATATGACAACTGCAATGAGTTCGAAAGGAATTCCGGTCGATCGAGTGAAATCCTATCAACCAAATGGAACAGAATTTATTGCTACGGCGCAATTACATAATGCACCACATTACACGAAAATTCGTTTTGTATGGACTTATGTAACAGAGAATATGAAGTTGACAGAGTTTAATATGGATATTCAAGAGTCAGATGAAGCGGTTTATATTTATAGTAATATTACAAACGACCAAAACTGGACAATTGGTGACTACAAGGTTGAAATCTTTATAGGAAATCGAACCAAACCAGATGCAGTCATTCAGTTTAAGGTTTCGGAAAATCCATAAAGTAAAAACCTCCACATTTAGTAAATGAATGAACAATACTAGATGCGGAGGTTGTTAATTAATTGAGTATCTTTTCATATAGATAGTCTCTAAAGGTCATTGTTGTGCCTCTTTTTAAATAGGACATGGTGTCAACAATTTCAAATCCCAATTTCTTCATAATTCCATTAGACCCTGGATCAATTTCCGTCATGCTTTCATCTGGAAGATATTCTCCCATAGTTGGGTTATTCTCCTTAAGCGTTTATTTCTTGATTTTTGAGTTGCCCCATTGATTTTCTTTTTCTAATTTCTGATACATTTCCCAGCGCTGCGTAGAAAGTTCACCGGTTTCGAGAGCTGCACGAATCTGACAGCCTGGTTCGGTCTGGTGTCTACAGTTGGAAAAGCGACATTGGCTACTAAGTGAGAGAATATCCTGAAAAGTGTCCTCTAATGCCTCATCTACCTGACACATTCCTAATTCGCGAAGACCAGGAGAGTCGATTACGGCAATATTATTCGGAAGCATAATCAATTGACGATGTGTAGTGGTATGATGTCCTCGCCCATCTTCTTCTCGAATACCGCTAACTTTCATCTGGTATTCTTGTGATAAAGTATTGATCAGCGTGGATTTTCCAACACCAGAAGAACCAATTAGTACAATTGTTGAATCTGGAATCAGGTATTCCTGTAACTTTGACATCCCTTCGCCAGTATGGGCACTGATTGCAACTACATGAACCTTTTCTGAAATAGACTGCACTTGCTTAATATAGGTTTCCTTGTTGTCACATAAATCGGCTTTGCTCAAAATTACCACAGGAGTTGCGTTGCTTTGAAGTGTAATCGTAACATAGCGGGTAATACGATTTAAATTATAATTCTGATTGAGTGAAGCAACAATAAAGACCGTATCAAAGTTGGCAGCAAGGATTTGTTCTTTCATTGTTTTAA
>JAGOGN010000187.1 GCA_017996675.1 Lachnospiraceae bacterium
TCCAAATCCTCTAATATCAGCTTCGCCTGCTTTTTATCCTTAAATGGAGCAAGTGCTTCCTCTACTGTAGGTATCTCAAATCCTTTTTCTATATAAAGCTGCTCAATTTCATTAAAGATGTGGGCCAATTCTTTTGAATACTTTGCTTCAAATGTCTTTAAAGAAATCACGGTCTTATCAATCACGATCAAATGCTCTTCTTCCAGAATTCTCATTAACATTTCCAATTTCTTACCGTCACTTAGATAATTTCTTTCTTTTATCCTGCTACGGAATTCTTCCATATCCATTCCTTTAGAAATAGGATGCGCACGGTGAAAATCCTCTAATAAAGCAACGACATAATTGCGTATGTGGGATAAATAATCTGCGTGGATAAAACTACCATCCGGTAATGCATAAATAGACTTCTCCTGAAGCAATTCGTCCAAAATCTGTTTGGTCTCTTCCATCGTCCAGCCAAGTTTCACCGCCAAAGTCAGGGCACTCGGGAACCATTTGCTATCTTCTTTTAAAACAATTGCCAGTACTTCTTGCGGATTCCCAAGTTCTTTGATGCGAAGATCCTGAATAATTTCCTCATTTAATCTCTTCTTCTTTGTTGCATTTGCATCTAAAACACAGCCGCCCCCAAAGGTTTCCACTGGTGAAAAAAAGCGGATAATAAATTTATCATTCTTCTTTACCGCTAGATCTTCATCAAATCGAATCTGTGCATAGGCGCTTTCTCCAGCCTCCACATAATCCTTATCCAGCAGGATTACTTTCCCAATTACCTGATCCGCACCTAAATTCATGTGAACTCTGTCTTGATTTTTCAACTTCCTCTTCGTACTTGGGAAGAGTGAAATTCGTACGTCGATCTGTCTGGTATTTTCCATTGCTCCAGGGTAGGCCAACACCTGCCCTCTGCTAATGTCTTCTTTACTCACATTCATTAAGTTGATTGCTGTTCGCTGACCTGCATATGCTTGGTCTTCTCGCTCGCCATGACTTTGAATTCCTCTTATTTTTATCCTGCGATCGCCCGGATACAGCTGCACTTCATCGCCAACTAAGCAACTTCCTTCTAATAAAGTTCCTGTCACTACCGTTCCATGACCTTCCATCGTGAACACGCGGTCAATAGGCAGACGAAAAAGACTTCGGTCTGTTTTACGATCAGCAACGTTTTTTACACTCTCAATTATTTCTTTTTTTAATTCTTCAATATGATAACCAGTATAGGATGATACCTCAATTCTCTTGGCATGCTCCATAAAGGATCCTTTTACCAAATCATCCACATCACTTTTAACCAGTTCGGACCATTCTTCATTTACCATATCCTGTTTGGTCAAAACAATGATTCCTTGCTGTAAGTGCAACATTTTCAATATTTCAAAATGCTCTACTGTCTGTGGCATAATTCCTTCATCCAGCGCAATGACCAAAAGAACAAGGTCAATCCCACCGATTCCAGCCAGCATATTTTTTACAAATTTTTCATGACCAGGTACATCGATGATTCCAATATGCATCCCTTCATCATTCGGCAGATTTGCAAAACCTAATTCAATCGTGATACCTCTTTTTTTCTCTTCAATTAGTCGGTCCGTATCAAAACCACTTAATGCTTTGATCAGGCAGGTCTTTCCATGATCTACATGTCCAGCTGTTCCTACTATTACGTTTTTCATTCATTACCTCCCAAATATCTGGCTCACTGCATCCATGATAAAGTTGTATTCGTCCTCTTCAATCGTTCGAACATCTAAGATAAAATGGTCTTCCGCAATTCTTCCAATAATCGGAATCTGACATTTACGCATTTCACGCTCAATTTGTTCTGCCGTTTTCTGACTGGATGATAGCGCGACTCCTCTTCCCTCTAAGCGAACAAGTGGCGCACTTCCTCCACCAATCTGATCCCTTACTACAACGATCTCACAAGATAAATCCGGAACGGTATTTTGTAAATGATCTCTTAAATGCTTTGCTTTTTCTTCTAATTCTTTGGTTGTTTTCGTAATCATGGAAAGAATTGGAATCTGTTTGAATGCCTGATCCATATCCAAATAAGTACGGAATGTTGCTTCCATTGCCGCAAGTGTCATTTTATCAACACGAAGTACTCTGGCAAGAGGATGCTCCTTCATACGATCAATATATTCTTTCTTTCCTGCAATGATTCCACCTTGCGGGCCACCTAATAGCTTATCCCCACTAAATAAAATCACGTCAATTCCAGATTTCAGGGATTTTGGAACCGTTGGTTCATCTACACCATAATCCGATAAGTCTGCCATCAGACCACATCCCATGTCGTAAATCACAGGGAGGTTCGTCCTTTTTCCTAATTCTACCAACTCATCCAATTCCGCTTCTTGCGTAAATCCTAAAATTCGATAATTACTAGTATGTATTTTCATTAAAGCTGCCGTCTCTTCTGTGATTGCAGCCTGATAATCTTTCATTTTTGTTTTGTTTGTGGTTCCAACTTCCACTAAAGTCGCACCACTTTGATTCATGATATCCGGTATTCGAAAAGATCCACCAATTTCTACCAGCTCGCCTCTAGAAACAATGACTTCTTTTTTATTTCCCATTGCTGATAAACAAAGTAAAGTTGCCGCTGCATTATTATTTACAACCATTGCCGCCTCTACTCCGGTAATCTTTTGAATGAGCTTTTCCACGTGGTCGTGGCGATGCCCTCTTTTTCCATTCTTCACATCATATTCTAAATTCGAATAATATTTTGCAGCCTCAACGACCTGCTCGCAGGCATATGCGGATAAATTTGCCCGTCCTAAATTGGTATGTAAGACCGTTCCTGTTGCATTAATGGTTCTTCTTAAACTTTTCTGATCTTTCTCCACCACTCGGTGAATGATTTCTTCAATCATTTCTTCTTCTGTAGAAAACTGAATGGTTTTTTCAGCTAAAATCTCCTTGCGAATCTGATCCATCATTTCCCTAACTGTCTCTACAATCATACTTCTTGGACTTTTTTCCATTAAAAAAACGAGTCGCTGATCTTTCAACACCTCGCTAATCTGTGGAATTTTCCTCAATAATTCATTTTTATTATCCATCATCTATCCCTCCTGCACTTGATAAGACGGAGGAGGTGGGAATCGAACCCACCCGGAAGGCTCTTAACCCCCCACAACGGTTTTGAAGACCGCGAGGCACACCAGCAACCTATCTACCCCCATATCATAGTTCAATAACCAGATATGATTTATTTGGAGGAGTTGTTCAAACTCCTCCAAATATTTTACCACATTTTCACTCAAGCATCAACCAACATATCCTGCTTCTTTTAACAAATTAGATGATTTTTCTTTATTTGCTTCAGAAATTAAGACAATTGGTCCGGTACATCCCATTCCGCTTTCAGCATAGATACCAGCCTTCCACAGTACAGTTACAGCATCTTCAAGATCCATAACTTCAATTCCAGGGATTTGTGCTGTAACAACTTCCTTTTCAGGCATTGCAACAGTCTCTGTTGTAGCTTCAACAGCTTTTTTAGGTTTTGCATCTGCAAGAATCTGATCCAGACCCGCACTATGTGCTTTCTGAAATTGCTCTGTACGAATTTTTTTCCAGTTATTACGAACTAAATTACTTGCATATTCTACTGCTCCTGCAATGACAGGTGCCCCAGATGCTCTGGAAATAATCATCATTAGGGAATCAAAGTTTTCCCCAATTCCTGTGCCATATCCGTAACCTATTGATTCATAATTTCCACCG
>JAGOGN010000188.1 GCA_017996675.1 Lachnospiraceae bacterium
CCCCAATACATACTCTTTTCTTTTCTCCGCCCGATAAACAATGAGGCGCTCGTTTCACATAATCCGTTAACTCCAGATTCTGAACAACTTCATCTACCCGTTTGCGAACTTCTTCCTTTGAATACCCTAAATTCATTGGGCCAAACCCAATTTCTTCATATACCGTGCTTCCAATCATCTGAACATCAGAATCCTGAAATACGAGTCCAATATGTTGTCTTAATAAGTTTAAATCTTTTTTTGAATTTGTAATAAGATGATTGTTTAAAAAGATCGACCCAGTACTGAGCGAGAAAACGCCATTACACAGAAAGAAGAACGTACTCTTGCCCGCTCCATTATTTCCTAAAACAGCCACTTTTTCATTTTTAAAAAATTGTGTGTGGATGCCCGATAATGCTTCATTTCCATCCTCGTACTGATAATGTGCATCCACCAATCGTAGTACTTCCTGCTTATTTTTTTCGCTCATGATGATTCCCTCTTTTACTTTGTTCTTCATAAGGTAAAAAATCTACCTTTCCCTGAAAGCAGCGACTTTCCATCGCATCAAAATTCCTACTCGCATGTTCATAACTACGCCGCATTAGATTCCGATAAATCAATCCAGTCGTAGCAATACTTCGTTTGTAATTTCCAAAACCATTCCTACTTTCTGCTGCCATTCGCATTCCATAATAAGTATCCAGCAACACAAAAATGTACCGATACATCAGATACATTAAAGAAATAATCACCTCTGGAATTTTCATCTGACGCATTCCATAAATCACCTTACTCATTGGCGTAGACAGGCTATATGCATACAAACAGGATACGGATCCAAACGCTTTTGAAGAAACCAGCAAGGCACGAAAACCAGATTCTTTGGTTATGCAGAAGTATCCACTTCCAAAAGGAAATCCCACACCCGAAACTTTGTACTTTGCATACTCAATTCCAATTGCAAGACCACTTACTATAATAAAGCCCATGGGAATTAACAGCACACGCAAATATTTTTTCCACGGTATCCCGCCACCTATGATGGTTAAAAGGCTCATTCCAATCAAAAGAATGACACCCCAGATCATACTAGTCTGAATCACTGTAGCAATAATTACAACTAGGGTAGCCACCAGTTTTCCAACTGGTGAGTACCCTGCATAATTTGAATGTTGTGCAAGAACATCAATTACAAGATGTCCATTCCCATGACTATGCCGTCTGAATCGCTTCATTCTTTCTCTCCGTACTTCTTTCTTGCAACTAAATATCCAAAGGAATAGGCTAGAATTCCAACACCAATTCCCGTTTGTACACAAAAGATTAAACTTTCGATTTCACCCGGTAGTTCTCCACCCAACATTTGCTCTAACACCGGTGTAAACCAAGGTTCATAGCTTTTACCATTAATTTCTTCGACCATTTTACTTCCTGCGTCGTCACTGCCTCCAAATTCTGCGCCTTTGCGAATTGCCACAGGAAGAATAATCATACATAGAATCAATAACAGTAGCCCAATTACAATTTTTTTACTATTCTTCTTTTTCATTTATTTTTCCTCCAGACAATATCCGATTTCACGAAGTTCCTTAGAAGCAAAGCTTTCCATTCCCATCAGAATTAAAACAGTCAGGATTCCCTCCATAATTGCTAAAGGAAGCTGAGTTGGCGCAAATACACCAAGAAATTTAAGGATACTTGCTCCTACTCCACCATGGTTACTTGGGAATGCAATTGCCAATTGAAAACTGGTTACACAATAAGTCAAAAGATCACCCAGTGTAGCTGCTAAAAATATGGTTACTTTGCGATTCCATTTTAGTTTTTTACCCAGTAAAAAAATACCCCATGAAACCAATGGCCCAGCAATTGCCATGCTAAATGTATTCGCTCCAAGACTGGTTAATCCGCCATGCGCCAGTAAAATTGCCTGGAATAACAAAACGATAATTCCAAGAATACTGGTAATCGCTGGTCCAAAAATAATAGCACCAAGACCTGTTCCTGTCATATGACTGCAACTTCCGGTCACAGACGGAATTTTTAATGACGAAATCACAAAAATAAATGCTCCAGACATCGCTAAAAGAATCATTGTTTTTTGTTTTTCATGAACTGTATGGCGCAGACTAATCAAGCCAACCACTAAAAACGGAATACAGATTGCCCCCCAAAGAAAACAATGTTGCACAGGAAGATACCCCTCCATAATGTGCATTGCAAATACATTTTGCTGAAATACCAGCAACGCAGTAATTAAAATCGACGCACTTAGGACTTTTTTTTCTACTTTCGTCCAATTACTCATACCTTTTTCTCCTCTGATTAAAATAATTTCAGAATGAATAAAAGCTTAGATTTCAACACTATTGCTTTTTTACAAAAAAAAGCTGTGGCAACAATAAAGTTGCCACAGCCGTATGTTCTGTGGATGATAACGAAATGAACTCGATTTCGTTTACTCTCTTTGTAGGTCTTCTGACTCATGCTTTCGAGCTTATATTAAGCTACACACACTTGATTCACCTTCTCAGGTTTCCCCAATGGCTGACTTTCATCATCGAATCAAATATTCACATATACAGCGGCGGTACCGTTCAGGATTCTAACCTGATTCCCTTGTCCATCCAGCACTGCCATACGCAGTCTGGCCACAAAAAGCTTAGTTGTCATCAAAATAGTGCTTGTTATTATTCAGTCAAGCACATTATAGGCTTTCCCCTCCTACTTTGTCAACCCTACGGATATTAAAAATCCGCTCGTATCATTTTAATAAATTTCTCATGAATTCTGGTATCATTTGTTAACTCCGGGTGAAACGATAATCCAATCTGGTTTTGATATTTTACTCCTACAATTCTATCCTGAATTGTGGCAAGCACTTCTACCTCTTCTTCATGTCCATATTGGCAGATCGAACTTATGAAAGGAGCGCGAATAAATTTCATGGGGAAACGTTCTAATTTATCAAAGGGTTGCTCACAAGAAAAGCTCCCCAGCTGTCTCCCGTACCCATTTCTTTGTACTTTTACAGGAAGGGTTCCAAGATAGGTTCGCTCATCGTTAAGCAGATGCCTGGCAAGTAAAATCAGTCCTGCGCAAGTTCCAAGAACTGGCATTCCCTCTTGGATCAGTTCCTGAATTTCTTTTTTCAGTCCAAGCTCTTCTATTAATTTCCCTTGTACTGTGCTTTCACCGCCTGGAAGAATCAATCCTTGAACGTCCTGTTTCAGATCACTTTTTTTTCGAAGTTCAACTGTTTCTACTCCAAGTGTCTGCAACATTTGCTCATGTTCAATAAAAGCACCCTGAACTGCCAAAACAGCTACCTTCATTATTTTCCCCTTTCAGACATCAGCAATTCAATTTCCTGTTCGTTAATTCCGACCATTGCTTCTCCTAAATCTTCGGACAAACTTGCCAGCATTGCCTGATCTTTAAAGTTTGTAACCGCTTTTACAATTGCAGCTGCACGTTTTGCTGGATCTCCAGATTTGAAAATACCTGATCCTACAAACACACCTTGCGCTCCAAGTTGCATCATGAGTGCTGCATCTGCTGGAGTTGCTACTCCACCTGCTGCAAAATTTACGACTGGTAGTTTTCCATGTTCATTTACATAAACTAGCAATTCATAAGAAACCTGCATTTCTTTTGCAGCATGAAATAACTCATCTTCACGCATTGCTGTAATTCTTGCTATTTCGCTATTCATCATTCGCATATGACGAACCGCCTGAACCACGTCGCCTGTGC
>JAGOGN010000189.1 GCA_017996675.1 Lachnospiraceae bacterium
AAAATGGCGGAATATGGGAAGACGGTGATAAGAAAGGTAAGAAAAAATTAAATCTGGATATGGTATTTCCCGTTCTCCATGGTCGTTTTGGAGAGGACGGGTGCGTCCAAGGAATGTTGGAATTAACAGAATTGCCAGTAGTTGGTTGTGGAGTGTTGGCAAGTGCACTTTGTATGGATAAGGATCGAGCACATAAATTAGTGTCCCTAGAAGGTATTAGAGTTCCCAAATCGGTGCTAATTTGTAAAGACGAGGAAAAGCAAGAAGAGATTAAGGAGTTGGGACTTCCTGTTTTTGTGAAACCATTAAAGGCGGGTTCTTCCTATGGAATCACGAAAGTGACGAATGAGGAGGATATCGAAAATGCCATACAAGAAGCATTTTTGTATGACAATCAGGTTTTGATTGAAGAAAATATAGAAGGTTTTGAGGTTGGATGTGCTATAACTGGAAATCAGGAATTGTTTTGTGGTCGAGTGGATGAAATTGAATTATCAAATGGTTTTTTTGATTTCAAAGAGAAATATACCTTAGAAACCTCACAAATCCATATGCCAGCAAGAATTTCAAAAGAGTTGGAAGCACAAATTCAGGAAAAGGCAAAGCTTATTTATCAATGTCTGGGATGTAAAGGTATGGCAAGAGTAGACTTATTTTTAACTCCTGAGGGGGAGCTCGTTTTTAACGAAGTCAATACTATTCCAGGATTCACTTCTCATAGCAGATTCCCTAATATGATGAAAGGAGTGGGACTTGAATTTAATCAGCTTTTGGATCAAATCATTTCCCTTTCAAAACAATGAAAAAAATAAAGCAGGATTATTCCATTCACAAAGGAAATTTAATATTGGTAAATCAGTTTCACCCATACTGTATGGAGTATGTAAGAGAATTGGTATATGTGGATCAAAAGCGAACGGTAGAATTAAATGCCAATGCTGCAACTGTATTGGAATATTTATTAAGAGATATCAAGGGAGAAAAAGAAATTATTCCGGTAAGCGGTTATCGCTCAATACAAGAACAGAAGCTGCTATTTCATAATTCCATGATTGAAAACGGAGAAGAATATACGAGAAAGTATGTAGCATTACCTGGATGCAGTGAACATCATACCGGTCTTGCCATTGATTTACAATGGGCTTATGGAAAAGAAGATCTCATCTGTCCTTCCTTTCCAAATGAAGGAGTATGTAAGAAATTTAGAGAGCGAGCTGCTCAATATGGATATATTTTGAGATATCCGAAAGAAAAGGAAGAGTTGACGGGAATTGGATATGAACCATGGCATTTTCGCTATGTAGGATATCCTCATTCTGAATTAATGGAAGAGTACGGATTGTCGTTAGAAGAGTATTTAGAATTTTTGAAAGATTTTAAGACGGGTGTAAACCCACTACAAACGCAGAGATTTGGAAAATTAATGGAAATTAGTTATTTAGAAAAAAGAAAATTTGATCAAATAGAAAATCAGCTGAATTCAATTATACAAATATCTGGAAATAATACGGATGGATATATTTTAACCCAATGGAGGCAGGCAAATGAGGTATCCTGAAAGCACAGCGCAGCAAGGCTATAAAGATATAAATTATTTTCGAATGGTTGCGGCACTATTGGTCGTAGCGATTCACACCTCTCCCCTTTGGTCCTATTCACAACTTGGAGATTTTATTTTAACCAGAATGATTGCTCGCGTTGCAGTGCCTTTTTTCTTTATGACAACTGGATTTTTCGTGTTGGGAAAGTATTGCTGTAACCTCCATAAACTAAGCAGATTCTTGCGAAAAATGGGAATCATTTATGGACTATCTATTCTATTTTATCTTCCAATTAACTTTTATCAGGGAGATTTTAGTGGGAAACATGTACTCTCAGAAATCATTCGAAACCTATTTTTAGACGGAACCATTTATCATCTTTGGTATCTTCCGGCTACAATCATTGGAACTGGAATGGTTTATGTTTTGGTAAATCGTCTGGGGAAAAAAGCTACGTTGGTGATAGTGTCCGTGCTTTATCTGATTGGATTATTTGGGGATAGTTATTATGGTTTTATCAAAAAAGTACCGGTTTTGGGAGAGGCATATGGTCAATGGTTCCAACTATCTGAGTATACGAGAAATGGATTATTCTTTGCGCCATTATTTATCTTTCTTGGAACGGTGATTTACAAGCTTCATAAGCAACAGGCGCTTTTTCTGGCGTTCGGTTGCTTTGCGGCTATGTTAGGAGAAAGCCTATTACTACATCATTTGGATGTGCAAAAACATGACAGTATGTATCTATTTTTACCAGGTCTACTCTACGGATTATTTTATTTACTAATTCAGCGTAGAGGCGAACACAAGAAATACATTGGTCAGGTTAGTTTGCTGATTTATTTGATACATCCGATGGTGATTATTATTCTTCACTTTATTACAGTAAAACTCGGCGTCTTTAATTTTGCAACGCGTTATAGTTTCTGGCATTTTTTAATTGTGTTAGTCATATCTACGTTACTATCAATCGTAAGTGTCTATTTTTTTAAAGGATTTGGTGGATTGAAAAAAAATCGAAGTTGTGGTGATAAAAATCGGGCCTGGTTGGAAATCAATCGGGAATCGTTGCGAAAAAATATTCACGAAATTAAAAAAATAATACCGAAAGAGTGTTCCATCATGGCTGTGGCGAAGGCAAATTGTTATGGGCATGGAGGCCGGCAAATGGTTGACGTGTTCCAAAAAGAAGGAATCCAAGCCTATGCGGTTGCAAGTCTTGAGGAAGGCATTCAACTTCGGAAAAATGGTGCTGAGGGTGAAATTCTGATTATGGGATATACCAATGTGAATCAGACAAAAAAATTGATTCGCTTTGATTTGACACAAACATTAATTAGTTATGAATATGCAAGAAGGCTGAATCAGCAGAAAGAGTTGGTTAAATGCCATTTGAAAATAGATACAGGTATGCATCGGATGGGCTACGCTTGCGAGGAGATCGAGGAAATGAGTACTTCTTTTCGGCTCCCTAATCTGCAAATTGAAGGGATTTATACACATTTATGTGATGCGGAAAATATTGGGACCAAACATGTCCAATTTACATTAAGTCAAATTGGAAGATTTTATCAATGCATTGACTTGTTGAAAGAAAGGAATATCCAGATTCCGAACATTCATATTCAAAGCAGTTATGGAGTCTTGAATTATCCTAATTTAAAGTGCGATTATGCAAGAATTGGATTATCTTTGTACGGAATTTATTCTCAAAAGGAAGAGCAGACAGTGGAGCATCCTCAATTGCATCCTGCAATGTCGCTTTATTCAAAGGTTGCCTTAATTCGTAAGGTGCAAAAAGGAGAGGGCATTGGCTACGATCAAAGTTATATAGCCGATAGTGAGCGAATAATCGGAATTGTACCAATTGGATATGCGGATGGGATTCCAAGACAGCTTTCTATGGGGAAGGGATCTGTTTACATCAATCATATGGAAGCTCCTATTATAGGAAAGATATGTATGGATCAAATGGCAATTGATGTAACCAATATTCCAGGTGTAAAAGTTGGAACAGTTGTAACGATTTTTGGCAAAGAAAATCAGAAAATTCATTCGATCGAAGAATTTGCGTATGAATGTGGTAGTATTACAAATGAAATTGTTTCAAGACTGGGGAGCCGTTTGAAAATTCTATATATAAATTGATATGGTTTAATGGAGTGTGCTATAATTGGCGTAGAAAACCTGAAAGAGAGG
>JAGOGN010000190.1 GCA_017996675.1 Lachnospiraceae bacterium
CTTTCTGATACACATGGAGTTTCCTGCTGGCTGACGCATGAAATGGCACCAAAGGTAAAAACTTTTTATGATCAGGAGGTACAATAATGGAAAATACAATGATAAGAGTGGAAGACCTTTGCAAATACTTTAAGGCAGGACCGAAATTACAATTAAAGGCTGTTGATCACGTTACTCTTGAAATAAAAAAAGGTGAAACACTTGGTCTAGTTGGTGAATCGGGATGTGGAAAGACCACTTGTGGTCGCACTATGATGAAATTATATGAGCCTACATCTGGAAAAGTATTCTTTGAAGGAGAAGATATTTCAAGATTAAGAGGTAGAGAATTAAGGAAATTCAAGAAAAATGTACAGATTATTTTTCAAGATCCCTATGCATCACTTGACCCACGAATGACTATTGGCGAAATTGTTTCAGAAGGCATGCAGGTACATTTCCATCTGAGTAAAGAAGAAAAAGAAAAACGAGTTTATGATTTATTAGAAAAAGTTGGATTAACGAAAGAGTATGCAAATCGCTTTGCACATGAACTATCGGGTGGGCAAAGACAGAGAATTGGAATTGCAAGAGCTTTGGCTGTTGAACCTAAATTTATTGTTTGCGACGAACCGATTTCAGCGTTGGACGTGTCTATTCAGGCGCAGGTGGTCAATTTATTAATTCGATTACAGAAAGAACTTGAATTGACCTACTTGTTTATTTCTCACGATTTATCTATGGTTAAGCATATTTCAGATCGCGTTGGAGTCATGTACCTTGGTTCGTTGGTGGAATTAGCAGCAAATGACAGAATTTATGGTGAACCGTTGCATCCCTATACACAAGCTTTAATCTCAGCAATTCCAGTAGCCGACCCAGACGGAACAGATTATCAAAATCGTGAGAAATTGGAAGGTGAAGTTCCAAGTCCAATTAATCCACCCGATGGATGCAGATTCTGTAGTAGATGTAAAAAGGTAATGGACATTTGCACGAAGGTCCAGCCAGAACTGACAGAAGTGAGGAAAGATCACTTTGTAGCATGTCATTTATATAAGGAACAACAGGCTTAGAGGGAGAATACATGTTATCAAATCAATATTTAGAAGCAATTTTGGACTATGGTTACAGTAAAGGTGCGGACTATGTAGAAGTTTATTTTGAGGAAACTGCCAAAAATATCTTAACTGTAATTGGAGAAAGAGTGGCAAACTGTTCCTATGGAACAGATTGTGGTGTAGGGATTCGCCTATTTTTTGGAAATGAAGTACTTTATATTCACTCTGCAAACTATCAGGAGCAAAATATCCACGCCATGATGAAACAGCAAATCGATGCCTATAAGAATGCGAGACATCATCATCTTTATCCAAAAGCGGAACAAATGGTACATCAACTGAATACTTATCAAATCCCACCATCCAGTTGGTCTATGGATCAGAAAATGAAATTAGTGAACAAAGCAATACATGCTGGAAAATCAGTAGATTCACGTATTGTGCAGGGAAAGGTGCATTATATTGATTTGGATCAAAAGGTTCAGATTGCAAATACATTGGGGCAGAATACGTTTGATCATCGAATAAAGACGAGAATGCTGTTTACAATGTTTGCAGAGGATGAAAAGGATGCACAGTCAAGTTATTATGGACCTGGCGCAATGAAGGGGCTTGAATTTTATGAACAGATTGATGTAGAAGAGTGTGCAAGGAAAGCTGCAAGAGATGCTTTGGTTTTATTACACGCAAAACCTTGTCCAATTGGTCAGATGCCAGTTGTAATTGGTAATGGGTTTGGAGGTCTTTTTTTCCATGAAGCATGTGGGCACTCGCTGGAAGCTTCGCAGGTCAGAAATAATGGATCCGAATTTTCAGGTTTGTTAGGTCAAACGGTTGCCTCTTCAAAAGTAACTTTAGTAGATGATGGCTCGATTCCAGGAGAATGGGGATCTCTTTCTTGCGATGATGAAGGAGAGCCAACGAGAAAGAATGTCCTAATTGAAAAAGGTGTGTTGAAAAGTTATCTTGTGGATCGTTATCACGCGAAAATCTTAGATTTAAAACCTACTGGAAGCGCAAGGAGAGAAAATTACCGCTATGCACCAACCTCCAGAATGACCAACACCTATATTGCACCAGGAACAGATTCATTTGATGAAATGATTGCATCAGTAGAAAAAGGAATTTATGTAAAAAGCATCAATGCTGGGTCAGTTAACTCTGCAACAGGTGAATTTAACTTTAATACAGGTGAAACATTTTTGATTGAAAATGGAGCGATTTGTTGTCCGGTTCGAAGTGCAACTTTGATTGGACGAGGTGGAGACATTTTGAAAAAAGTAGAAATGGTTGGTGACGACTATCAGATGGGACAAGGATTTTGTTATGCTAAAAGTGGAGCACTGTTTATTGGCGCAGGGCAACCTTCTGTGAAAGTGTCCAAGATGACAGTAGGAGGTGGCGAGGCATGATTTGGAAAACAGAACAGGACTGGTTGAAATTAGTGATTCGTGCATTGCAAGAGGATGGATTTCGTGGTGTGCGATGTTACGTTAGTGAAGAACTGGTGGAGTATATGGGAATAAGTGAAAATCAGATTCTTGAACTAGAATCTGGTTGTGAAATAAATTATTTTATTGAAGCTGGAAAAAACCAAATGCGTTGCTACACATATTTTAATCAGAAAATGGAACTTGAGCAAATCGTAGAGCAGATGAATATTTCTTTTAAGGGCGCATCCAGACAATATGAGTATCGTCCTTATGATCGAAGTGCTTCCTATCAAAACAACAACCAACTTTCCTATACCAAGGATGACTGTATCTCTTTATTAAAGGAATGTTTGGAATATGCACATCGGCAATCGTTGTTCATTACAGTTAGTGAATGCAGTATAGATGTCACGAGTCAAAGTGTGTATTTATTAGATGAAGATGGAAAATGCATCAGTGATTGCAATCAAAGTATTAGTTCTAGAGTGGGTATCGTTGCCCGTAATGGAAAAGATGTAGCGACTGCCTGGAAAAGTCAGATGTTAGAAGGCTTTTGCAAAGAACAAATGCTTCTATTTATTAATAGGACGGTGGAACAGGCTTGTAATGGGCTAGGCGCATCTAGTATTCCGTCTGGAAAATACAGAGGAATATTATCCAATCATGTATGGGCAGAAATGTTAGAAGCATATCTTCCAGTATTTTTTGCGGATATGGTTCAAGATCAAATGAGCCAATATACTAAAAAATTAAATGAACGAGTTGCATGTGAAGAATTGCAGCTTTTTGAAAATCCAATTCATCCACTTGGACGATGTAAGAGGACAATAGATGATGAAGGTTGTCTGGTGCAGTCAAAGGAACTGATTCAAAATGGGAAATTACTAACTTTTTTATTCAATCAAGATACTGCGCAAAAAGACAACAGAAATTCAACTGGTAATGGATTTAAAACTTCATTGACAGGAGATGTGGGAATACAGTATACCAATATTGTCTGCTTAAGCAAAATGGGAAATCAAGAAGATGTTCTTCTTCAAAAATTAGGAACTGGTGTGTATGTTCGTGATGTAGATGGCGTATTTGCAGGAGTTAATGTTCATAATGGTGATTTTTCTTTGATTGCAAAAGGTAGTTTGGTAAAGAACGGGCAAATGCAACAATCTTTTTGCGATGTTACCATAGCTGGTAATTTTTTCCAACTTCTAAAAGAAATTGAAGGATTCGGAAAAGATTTTGCATGTACACCAAAA
>JAGOGN010000003.1:0-28952 GCA_017996675.1 Lachnospiraceae bacterium
TTGAACGGTGCATGCGATGTCGATGGGGTTCTGGTTGCAGACGATTTGGTAAGCGGTGATGAAGAAGCAAAAAGCCCAGACCGTTTGGAGAACTTGTGGGGTAAAGTCACAAGCAACCTTATTACTCGTGCGAAGATGTCTGCCCGTATCATTTGGTGCGGTACACCGTGGAGCCTTCTTGACCCACAGAATTTAAGACGTACATTCCTTGAGAATGACCCGACATGTAAAAATACTAAGTTCTCTTATTGGGTAAAGCCTGCACTAGATGAAAATGATGAAAGCAATTTTGCATATCTTTATGGCAAAGGGTACAATACAGAGTATTACAGACAGATACGAGCACAATTTGAGATAAAAAACGATATGGCATCTTGGAGCGCCGTTTATATGTGTACGAGAATCGAGCGTGACGGAGCGTTGTTCCTTCCAGAAGGGTTCAGCTATTATAACGGAACTCTTCCAGATAAAGCACCAGATAGAGTGTTCTTTGCAGTAGACCCTGCGTTTGGCGGTGGAGATTTTGTCGCTGGTCCGATATGTGTGCAGTATGGAGAAAGCATATATGTCCCAGATGTCATATACAACAGCGGGGATAAATCTATAACCCAGCCAGAGATTGCAAGGAAAGCAATTTCTAACAATGTCGGGATTATCCAGATGGAAGCAAATAAATCAACAGCCTCTTATGCTACCGAGACAGAGGCAGAGATCAAGAAAAAGGGAAAACATATTACAATCATAACAAAGCCAGCAAGCGAGAACAAAGCAAAGGAATATCGGATAAAAGATAAAGCACCAGACATCAGAGCACATTTCATTTTTCTTGAAAATGGGAAGAGGACAATGGAATACGAAAAATTTATGCAGAATGTATTCTGCTTTACTGTGTACGGTAAGAATAAACATGACGATGCACCAGACAGCTTGGCAATGGCGGCGGATATGGCATTTACAAGTTCGTCCAACGAAGTACGAATCTTGAAAAGGATGTTTTAAAAAAATAAATGTTATATATTGCATGTTTTTCACAAATGCGTTATAATTTGCTTGTGAAAAAATAAATATGCTTCACATTAAAGTTTCACGTGAAACAAAATGAGAGGGGGAAGAACATAGAAATGGCTGATACTGCAATTAGTTATGGAACGGCAACACCTTTGATGTCCTCCTCACTGCATGGAAGACAAGAAATTTTTACAGATGAAGAACAGGTTACAGAAGAAAACATTGTTGATATTATTCAAAAAGCAATGCTTATTCATGAAGCGAACAGAGTTCAGGAAAATTATCTTTGGAATTATTACAAGGGTTTTCAGCCTTCCTTGTTCCGTGTAAAAACAGTAAGACCAGAAATCGTATCTCACATTGTTGAGAACAGAGCAAGCGAGATCGTAAATTTCAAAGTTGGGTATCTATGCGGTAATAGCGAAGCAATTCAATATATCAGCAAAGGGAAGACAAATTCTGACGATGCTGTTTCGGAAGGCGTTGCTAGATTGAATGACTTCATGAACTACGAAGATAAGCCGACCAAGGATAAAACATTGTTTGACTGGAACCACATCTGTGGTATTGCATATCGTATGATTATGCCGGATTCAGAAGCAAATCCAGGCATTACGGATGAATGCCCGTTTGAGATATATACGCTTGACCCTAGAAACACGTTTGTCGTAAAGAGAAACAACATTGAAAAAACACCTTTGCTTGGAGTAAATTATATTATTCGGCAAGATAACGGTACTACCGTATATAGTGCATATACAAAGAACATGTGCTACACCATCGAGGAAGATAAGATTGTCAATGTCACTCCGCATTTCATGGGAGACATTCCAATCATTGAATACCCTTTGAACCAAGAGGAAATGGGAGCGTTTGAAGTTGTAATTACTCTATTGGATGCGATGAACCAGACCGCATGCGAACGGCAGGAAGGCGTTGAAGGGTTCATACAGGCTCTTCTTAAGTTCCACAATGTCAAGATTGATTCAACACAATACGACCAACTAAGGCAAGAGGGAGCAATACAGTTTGAAGACGTAGCACCGGACAAAAAGGCGGATGTAGATTATATCCACCTTGACCTCGACCAGACACAGATTCAGAAGCTGGTTGATTACCAGCATCAAGCCATATTGGAAATATGCGGAATGCCATCAATGTCTAACGGAGCGACAAGTGATTCAAGCAACAACGGGGCTGTCATTATGAAGAATGGATGGCAGATGGCAGAATCGAGAGCTACCAATACCGAGAACCAATTCAAGGTATGCGAGAAAAAACTGATTGAGATTGCATTAAGGATTTGCGATTCTAAGTTGAAAACACCGCTTGGAATAACTCCGATGAATGTGAAAACACAGTTCACGAGAAGAAATTACGAAGATATTCAGTCGAAGTCACAAGTATTAACGACAATGCTGACTTGCACGGATAAAAATGGTGTTCAGAATATTGACCCTAAACTTGCATATGAACATTGTGGAATGTTTGTAGATGCGGAAAGAGCGTATATTCAAAGCAAAGAGTTTAAAGAGAAACAGATTGCAGAAAATGAAAAGAAAGCAAAAGAATC
The DNA here is from genome assembly GCA_017996675.1 of Lachnospiraceae bacterium. The sequence continues at coordinate 2,582 of JAGOGN010000003.1, forward strand.
GCTGTCTTCTGCACAAAGCGAAACTTTAAAAAATCCTAATATTGCTGGGACTAACGAAAATCCGCTACAACAGGCATCGGTTACCACATAAGAGGTATTTGAATGAAACAATATTTAGCTAATTTTGATGAATTAAATCTTCTTGGTGCTAATTTTGTTTCTGAATATCTTTCGGGAACTAAGACCAATTCGCAGATTGCCATGGATGCTAAGAATTTATTCATTTATGCTTACAATAAAGGAATTAGAAGCACATTTGAAGATTTAGATGAAGTAGACATGGCAATGTACGATGATTATGTTACAAGCCTTAACGAAAAAGCGAACAAAGAAGTTTACAAAAGATTTGACGGAAAAGATTTTGATTCAAAAATAAAGGAATATCTGCAAGATGGGAATGCTGATGGCATCCAGAAAGTCATCGAAACAAATTATCATAGATTATTCAATGCCGGTGGATATGATTCCGCAAAAAAATACTCTAGTGACAATGGCAGGACCATTAAAAAGCAATGGAACACAATGGAAGATGATAAAGTGAGAGATACTCATGATTATCTTGACAAGATGACGGCTGGAATTGATGATGAATTTTATACGTTTAACGGAAATCACTCATTATATCCAGGCATGTTTGGAGTTCCAGAAGAAGATATAAATTGCAGATGCTTCTTGACGTATTTTACGCAAGATTAAAAATATAAACGGTAATTCGTTGGTTATATTGCAGTAGTGAAACTGCTTAAAAAACGCAAAACAGGTGAGGGAACACCTAAAAAAACGCAACATAGTTGAGGGAACAACTTAAAAAACGCAGGAGAAACATGTATGGCAAAGTATTTAGAGACACTTCTTGGAGAAGATTACCACGAAGGGATGTCAGAGGATGAAATTGCAGAAGCACTAGAAAAGAAATCAAGTGTTAAACCGGAACCGGCAAAGAATGTACAGCCAAGCGAGGATGTTGTCAAACTTAAAAAACTATTGTCAGAAGCAAACAGCCAAGCGGCAGACTTCAAGAAAAAGTACAATAGCACTTTATCTGAACAACAGCAGAAGGAATTAGAAGCCGAAGAGGAAAAGAAGTCTCTTATGGATGAACTTGGCAAATACAAGCATGCAAAAGAAGTTAGCGAAGCATCTGCTCAATTTATTGAGATGGGAATGGATAAATCCTTTGCTGATGACACAGCAGAAAATTTGACTTCCGGAAACTTTAACAATGTGATTAAGAATTATAAGACTTTCTTTAACCAAAGACTTGAAGATGAAAAGAAGAAAGCAAAAGCGGCTATGATGGATTCATTCAACAAGCCAGCGGCAGGAAGCGGCAGTGAAACTATGACAAAAGAAAAGTTTAATAAACTTTCATATTCAGACCAAGTCGAGTATACAAAAACAAACCCGAATTGGAAAGAAGACTTAAAATAAAGGAGAAAATTAAATGGCAGAATTATATTTAGGTTATCCGTTTGATGCTGATGTATTCAATTATAATTGGCAGCAGGCGCAAGACCCTACACTTACAGCAATGTTGACATCGGGCGCGGTAGTGGCAGATGGCACAATCGCACAGCTTATTTCAAATGGTTCGGATGTATATTCTACACCGTTCTATAAAGTATTAGGCGGAACAGAAGATAACTATGATGGGCAGACAAACATTACAGCAACTACTCCAGATGGCGGTTACCTTTCTGGAATCGTATATGGTCGTGCTCATGGTTGGACAGAGAAAGACTTTGTTAGAGATTTCAACTCTAAGGCTGACCCAATGACACAGATTACTTCACAGGTTGCAAAGTTCTGGCAGAAACGCAGACAGGAAAAGATGCTTGGCATCGTCAATGCATGTTTCTCTATCACAGGTCAGCCAGGATGGGCAAATCATACAACTGATTTATCCTCGTCTACTACAACGGTTACAGATGCTAACAAAATTGGCGCTACTACAATTAACGATGCAATTACAAAGGCAAACGGAGATAACAGAGGCGTGTATACGTTAGCACTCATGCATTCTCACATTGCTTCCCAGCTTGAAGCGTTGAATTTGCTTACTTTCCGTAAGTATACAGATGCTTCTGGAATTGAAAGACAGCTTAATATTGCAGATTGCAATGGTCTTACAGTAGTTGTCGATGATGGAGCACCATATACAAGTGCAACTGAATCGAAAGCGGCTACATATACAACATACCTTATGGGTCTGGGTGCTTTGAGATATGCACCAGCACCGGTTGAAAATCCATCCGGCGTAGACCGTAAGGAAGATGTCAACGGTGGTCAGACTACATTATATACACGTATTAGAGAAACATTGATGCCAAATGGCTTCTCATATACAAAGCCTGTAGATGCAACTGCATCCGTTACAAACGCACAGTTATTTGCACCCGCTAACTGGTCTATGCCATCGGGTATTGACCCTAAGGCTATTGCAATGTCAAGAATTATCACAAGCGAATAAAAGGAGGTTTGCAGGGGATGTATTATATTAAAGACAATGCTGTATATATAAAAAATGGTGATTCTTTCCAAAATGTAAAAATTACAGCAAAAGAAAAGATCATAACAGTTCATGAACTAGAAAGTATTACAGTTACTCCGGGAGCAATTACAAAAACTCTTGATAATGCATTCCCAGCAACTTTAGATGAAGTAAAAGGAAAATTTCATCTTGATGGAGAGCATCCAATCGAGTTTGACGAATCGCTAGTAGACAAATCACAAAAGCAGAGCAAGAGTAAAGAATAGAAGAAGGTGAAGAGATTATGGATGATGCCACAAAAACACTCATTATTAAAAATTCAACAGACGAGCAAGATGATTCTGTAATCTCTTCTTTTCTTGAGTTCTCAAAAAATATTGTTCTTAACAAATTATACCCATTTATCAGTGATGAAAACGATGCAAAGAGGATTTGGCTGACAAGGTATGATGATGTCCAAATAAAGATATGCATTTATCTTTTGAATAAAAGAGGTGCCGAAGGGCAGAAAGCATATTCCGAGAACAATATTACTAGGACATATGAAACAGGAGATATTCCCGATTCCATCTTGAACGAAATAACGCCATATGCGTCAGGAATATATATGTGAGGAAATCAAGATGCGTAATTTGAAAAGAAATGAGAAATCATTCTATTATGCATTGTTCTCCAATGTTTCTGCTAGTGGTACAGATAGTGATGGATGGGACACTGGTATTCCTTCTACGAATTATGGAACTCCGGTACAAATGAAAGCATCAATATCACCTGCTTCTGGTTCTGCATCTGTTCAGCAATTTGGCACAAGCATAGATTATGATAATGTCATAATTACATACGATATGGATTGCCCGATTGACGAGAACTCACATCTATGGATAGATAAAAACATAACAGATTCATACAACTATATTGTCAAGAAAAAGGCGGTTGGTCTAAATATTATATCATATGCGGTAAAGAGAATACCATAATATGAAAGAAACAATCAATATCAACATTCTTGACAAAAGAAGCATAGAAAAAGCAATCAATGAAATTGAAGAATATGAAAAAAGCCTATCTGCAAAATGTGAGATTTTTGTAAATAAATTATCAGAATTAGGTCTGTATGTCATATCCGATGGTTTCATGAAAGCAGATTATGCAGGTGATAAATCCGATTTGCGATATTATGTTGACCCTGTGCAAGAAACAGGGAATAATACATATTCAGCAAAAATCCATGTAGATGGTTCTTCAGTATTATTTATCGAGTTTGGATATGGAATATCAAAAGCTGATAACGAAGAAGCAAGAACGGATTTAAAATCAGAAAATGGTCTTGTACAGCATGGAGAATACGGGAACAAAAATGGAGCAAACGAGAATGGATGGTTCTATGTAGGAAACCCTACAGGGAATGACCCAACCGGCACTTCAAGAGTGATGGATGGAAATAAAGAGACAAAGTATATGCACACATACGGAAACGATGCGTTATCTCCTATGTATAATGGGAAAAAGAGCATGCAGTCTGTATTATATGATATAGCAAGAGAGGTATTTGAATAATGATAGACCATGAAAATGAAGTTTTTACAAGAGTTAAAAATGCTATCATAGCAAAATATCCAAATGCAAATATTGTAAGCGTATACGTCAATGCCCCAGCCGTGTTTCCACATATATCTATTGTTGAAACAGACAATTACGATGTCAAAGCCACGATTGATAACCCATTTCCTAAGTTCTCTGCATCCACGTTCAAGATTGATATTTATTCAAATCAAAAAGATACTGCAAAACTTGTCTGCAAGGATATTGCAAATATAGCAGATAATGCATTTCATTCAATGAATTTCTTTAAACAATCATTAGTTCCTATGCAGAACTTAAATGATGCTACACTATATCGGATGACTGGTATTTATACCGTTGTGTCCGATAAAAATAATTTCTATCAAAAATAGAAAAGGAGAATAAAAAATGACAGCAACAAACACATCCATGACCTTTCTTATGATGGGAACAGGAACAGACAAACTCACATATACAAAGTTGATTGATATTATTGATATGCCAGATTTATCTGCCGAAACACCTAGAATTGATGTTACGACATTATCAGATACGGGGCATAGGGAAATCAATGATATTGATGCAGCTTCAAAATTAGCATTTAAATGTTTGTATACATCCACAGACTATGCGACAATGAAAGCACTGGAAGGAACCACTGGCCATTATGCAGTATGGTTTGGCGGGACGGAAACGGCAGGCGTTGTAACACCAACAGGGAGCGATGGAAAATTCGCTTTTGATGCCCAGCTTACAGTTAGAAAATTAGCACAAGCGGTTGGCGCATCAAAACAAATGGAAATTGATTTTGCACAAACAGGATCGATGGTATTCTCAGCCGGAGCATAATTATCTAAATAAAGAAATTAGGATAGGTGCTGTTTAAAACATAGTACCTATCCCATTCGCTATATTACATAAAGACAAGGAGAACAAATATGGAAAATACAATTACATTGACTTACAATGATGAGGAATATACTTTAGGATTTTCGAGACGTTCAGAGCAACAGATGGAAAAGGCAGGATTTGTTCTTGACCAAATCGCTACATATCCGAATACAATGATTCCTATGCTATTTGCGGGAGCGTTTTTAATGCGCCACCCTAAGGTAAAAGAAGAAACTATTAATGCGATCTATAATAAAGTTGAAGATAAAGAAGGTTTACTTCAGAAACTTGTTGAAATGTATAATGAAGGAACATCTAGCTTAATGGAAAATCCAGAGGACGCTGACCCAAAAAAGATCTCTTGGAAGGCAAACTTTTAAGCGATACCTTCCATAATAAAGAAGATACACAAAAAAGAGATAAATTAAGTCCTTCAAAACTGTTTGAAGAAGTCTGCCCTTATTATATGAGCATTGGAGTATCGTATCATGATTTTTGGGATGGAGAATTTGACATCTGCAAATATGCGAGAAAAGCAGACGAAATAAACCAAGGTAACAAGAACCGTGAGCAATGGTGGCAAGCAGTATATATATTTAGAATGATGCTTGATGCATCACCTGCATTTAATGCATTTAATTCTGGTGATACAAACATAACATTATCAGTTGACCGTCCGTTCCCAATCACTCAAAAAGAGATTGATGAAAATAACCGGAGATTAGCAAAAGAGCAGATGGAACAATCAATCCAGAGAACAAAAGAATATATTGCCTTGCAAAACATAAAATCAAAAGAAGAAAAAGAGAAAAATAAAAAAGATGAAGTTAAAACAGATGTTTCAAAAGAAACACCAAAATCATCATATCAGCAAACAAAACTTGATATAGATGAAAATAGCAACAAAGAATAATTATTTGCTAATTTAAGGAAAGGAGATAACACATATGGCAGATGCAGAATATAGTGGACTATCTTTAGATGTAACGGCTAGTACAAGCAAAGCGGTTTCAGATTTAAACTCGCTGAAATCTGCTTTAAAAGATATTCTCAATCTTAATGCCGCTTCAAAAATAAGTGAAATATCTCGTTCCTTAAATTCAATGAAAGATATTAATACAAGCAATACTTCAAAAGCATTGGAAAGTATTAAATCAATATCTGAATATGCAAATAACATTTCATCGGAACAGATTTCCAAGATGACTAGCATGGCAGATGCAGTATCAAAACTTACATCAGCCGGCAAAGGCGGAATACCTAATTTAAAGAGTATATCATCTTTCCAGATGCCAACTTCTAGTTTTTATACAGGGAAGTATACAACATCCACGCAATCCATGCCGGTTTCTACATTCCCAAAAAACGATTCTATTACTAAAATGTTCTCGGATGCAAATAAGCAAGCTGTATCAGATTATAACGATAGATTGTCAACATTGAATAATATAGCATCAGCGGCAGGCTCTGGATTGCGTTCAATGGGAAATGTGATTAAAACAATTACCAGATATACAAAATCTGGTATTTCTGCTATCGGTGACTTGGGTTCTTCTTTAAAAGATAAATTGTTTGGCGGATTCATTGAGGCGGCAAAAGGAGCAGAACGGTTAAAAAACGCATTCCTTAGAATTGCAATATATCGTGGTATGCGTACTCTTATCAAAGATATTGCAAAAGATATTTCTACAGGAATGCAGAATACCTATTTCTGGGCTCAAACAACGGGTAATCAGTTTGCAGCAAGCATGGATAAAATCGCTACGGCTTCGTTGTATGCAAAAAATAGTTTAGGTGCGATGGTAGCACCATTACTAAACGCATTATCCCCAGCCATAGATATGATTATTGATAAATTTGTGGCACTTGTAAATGTCATCAACCAAGTATTTTCTTTAATGGGTGGAAGTGGCACATGGATTAAAGCAATAAAATACCCTACGACATATGCCGATGCAGTGGGAAAAGCTGAAAAAGCAAACAAATCATTTCTTGCTAGTTTCGATGAATTGAATGTGATACCTGCACAGTCATCAAATACTACAGATTATGGTGGAATGTTTGAAACACAGAATATCTCAACAGATATTAAGAATATGCTTAACACTGCCGATTGGACTGATTTAGGAAAACAATTTGGAGATAAATTAAACGCAATTACAGATTCAGCGGATTCTTGGATTAATAATAAGTTCAAACCAGCAATCCAGACATGGTCTAGTCGAATTGCAACATATTTAAACGGTGCGGTATCTTCAATCAATTTCAAAAATATAGGCAATACTTTTGCAGATGGTTTAAATGCCATTATTGATGGTGCGAATAATTTTATGCAGAAGTTCAAGTTCTACGATTTCGGAAAAGGAATTGGCGATGCAGTATCAGCATGGTTCCAAAGAGTTGATTGGAATAATATTGCAATTTATTTGTCTACCAAATTAAATTCATTTATAGATGTCATACACGGATTTGTTGACGGTCTTGTAAATGATGCTCCATCTATCGGAAATAGAATTGGAACGGCAGTTGCAACATTCTTCTCTAATATCAAATGGGATAACATTCGTGAAACATTAAAAACAGGGCTTCATACAATAGCCAATTTCATGGAAGGTTTCTTTAAAGGTGAAGATGGTTCTTTTAACAATTTTGGTTCTGAGCTTTCAGATACGATTAAATCCGTTCTTGAAAATCCAGACACAAAAAAAATTATTGAAGGTGTATCGTCATTTATAAAATCTATTGTAAATGTAATATCAGATTTGCCATGGGATGAAGTTGGATATGCAATTGGGTTTGCAATTGGTGAACTGCCATGGGGCAATATTTTTAAAACAGCGGCAAAAGCAATTATACAAGGACTTACAGGAGCAATTAAAGGTCTTTTAGAATCGGATAATGGAATAACGCTTGTCCTAGGTATTGCCTTTGCTGGAGTTGTAAAAGGAGCGTTCTCTTATTTGATAACTAAACTTCCTGCACTTATTGCTGGCAAAGGTGGTCTTCTAAGTGCATTGAACACGGGTATTGAGTCTGTGTTAACTAGCTTGGCTAGTTCTATTCCTGCGGGTATACTTGCCTTCTTGAGCAATCCTATAACCATTGCTGTAGCAGTAATAGGAGGCCTAGTTATTGCAGAAATGAATGGTATTCCAATCTTATCAACATTATCTAATCTTGCGGGTAAGATTGTTGGTTGGTTAGCTTCATTATTTCCTACTTTGGTCGTAAAGATTATAAGAGGACTTGGAGACATGTTCAGTTCTATTAAGAACTTTTTCTCAGACCATATCCAGGAGGCCAAGGATAACGGAGGTAATATAGCCAACGGTATTCTTGATGGTATTGGTGATGGGTTTAAGAGTATTGGGAACTGGATACATGACCATATATTCCAACCATTTATTGATGGGTTCCGGAGTGCATTCCAGATTCATTCACCATCTCAAGTGATGTTCGATAATGGAACACTGGTAAGTCAAGGCCTGCTCAATGGCATAAGTTCTATAGATCTGTTATCACCGATAAGAAATTTTGTATCTGATATCGGAAATAAGCTGTCTAGCACGGCGGGAAATGCATGGACTTGGGGTAGTAATATTATTAATAACCTTAAGAACGGCTTTACCTCATCTGACTTGGGTCAAGATGTGCAGAACGTATCGGATACGTTTAGCGGTACACTTGGAAATCTATGGCAGAATGCATGGTCATGGGGGCATGACCTTCTTGATAATTTCTCAAATGGTTTCAATAGCGCAAAGAAATGGTTGTTTGATTCTGCTGATAATGTCGCGGGTTATCTTAGCGGTTTGCTTCACTTCTCTCGTCCTGATTTCGGCCCATTAAGAGATTATGAATCATGGATGCCTGACATGATGAAAGGAATGGCAAACGGGATAAATAGTAATTCCTATCTTGTCATGGATGCAGTCAAAGGCCTTGCAGATAATATGCAGAAAGAATTAAGCAGGAATGTTTCTCTTACTGCAAGCGGTAGCACTTCATATGTAGCACAGACAGCATATTCTTTGCAAAATCAAGAAAATTCACAAGGAAATATGATGAACTCTTTGTTAAATATGGTCAATAATTCACAAAATAATTCAAATAGACCGATTGTCGTTGACAATAAACTTTATCTCGATAGCCAGCCGATTTATGCAAGCGTTGTAAAAAGAAATAATGATGTAGTTGCCCAAACGGGGGCAAGTGAAATACTTGTTTAAGAAAAATAAAGGAAAGGAGTTCATGTAAATGGCATATTATAGCACAGCGTGGATAAAAGCAAACAACATAATTCAGATAAGTACGGATAATGGTACAACATGGACTTCTTTGCCCGACCCTAAGGCATTAAAGATTGGGGCATATGATTTAGACAGTTCAAAGTCAGGAAGAGGTCAAGATGGGAACGCCTTTAGAGATAGAGTAGCAGTAAAAGAAAAACTATTTTATACAGGTCCAGAAATATTAAGAACAGATTATTCAAAAATATTAGCATTGACTTCAAATGCATCATTTCTTGTTAAATATTATTCGGATAAATATAACGCAGTTAGAACAGTATTGATGTATGTTGGTGATAGGCAAGAAGAGATTGATTATGGTTATCTTGTAAATGACCCTGCACACAGTAGAATTAAAGAGTTCACAATAGATTTTATAGAACTTTAGTATTTTAAAGAAAGGGGAGTGAATAAAATATATGGCGTTTGATAGTATATCACGGTCATTAAAAGGGTATATTTATTATGATAATACATATATTCCCAGTTCGTCCCTTACAAATGAGATAAAAGTAAGCGAGTTGTCAGCATCTAATAATACATTAAAACCAGGCGAATTTTGCAGAAATAAAATAGAGTTTGAATATATCACTCCTTCTACTGGTAAACTTGAATTAGAGGGCAAGCAAATAACATTTACTATTGACGATTTGGACAATAGCAAAATTCCATTGGCACCAAGTAAGACATTAGCCCCTAGTAAGACATTGGCACCGAATAGCCAGTTTATAGGCATTCCTACAGGTACGTTTTATGTTACGGAACAGACAACCAGCAACAATATGGTTACTTACAACGTGACGGGGTATAGTACACCTGCCAGCATGACGGAAACTGTAGATGTAAACAGTCTCCCATCATATAAAGTTGCTGATATTGTTAAATTTATTGAGAACTATACAGGAATGCAGTTTGTATATGGAACAACATGGAAACTTGAAGATATTTCAACTATTGGAATACCAGATAAATGTACTTATCAAGAATTGCTAGGATATTTTGCTGGATATGAAGGAAAGAATATACGTACTACTCCAACGGGCAAACTTGAAAAATATTGGTATGCAGATACAGGAAAATCAATACCAAGGTCTATACAATATCTAGGAGAGACTTCCTATACGTCCCAGACAAGCGTTATAAACGCATTGACAACGGGGTCTTCCAATTCACCTATAACTGTAGGGAGTGGATTTCCAGTTGCGTATGAATGCCCTTATATCACTACAGAAGCGGAAGCACAATATGTGCTTGATAATATTAAAGGGCTATCCTATATTGTTGCTAATGTAAAATGGAGATATAACCCATATCTTCATGCCGGAGACATTGTTACACTTGAAACAACATCTGGTATAAATGGGATATTTCCAATTATGAGCAATTCAATTTCGTTTGACGGCGGGATGTCTGCTACCGATATATCTTATGATTATAGAATTAACAAAGCAGTGTCAAGCAATGAAACTCCAACAGGCAAAAAAATATCCGCCGTACAGACTGGGATGGTAAAGGCTCTTACAAACGCTACCGATACGATTACGGGAGCGTTAGCAGGTCATTACGCAGAAGTATTCGATAGCAATAAACACCCCGTAGGATGGCAAATAACGGACACAGAGACACAAGGCACAACCGTAATACCGCCAACCACAAAGGGATGGAGATTTATTTACGGTGGGTTGTATTATAGCAATGATGGTTTCCAGTCAGCAAGCAATGTCGCTATTACTAAAGATGGAGAGATTGTAGCTAACTTCATTACTGCCGGCATTCTTGGGGATAAAGACATGGCTTCCACTACGAACTGGTGGAACATGGAAACTGGTGATATCAACCTTATCGGAACTAAAACATCAATCAGCGGGGATTGTATTAAGACAGGAACTATCAGTGCAAATAGGATTGATGTAAACGGAATTTTCGCAAAGGATATTACTGCTTCTGGTACTATTACAGGGGTTAAAATCAAAGGTTCTATTATTTCAGGCTCACATTATTATTTTAAGGGTGATAGTGAAACGGATAAAACATTAGGACAAATTTATTTGAATGAAAATACTAATACTGCAATTATTGATGGGAATTCACTACTTATAAGTGGTGGTACTCTGGTTGAAATCATTACTACAATAAATGGAATGGTTTCAATTCATGGAAATCATTCTGGCATTGCTATTAACGGCTCTGATATTGAAATAGATACTTACAATTATAACGACAGTTCTTATACTTCACTTTATACTTTAAGATGGAAAGATGTAAGTGGTATAGGAAAAGTTTTAATAGGTATTTAAGAAAGGATAATATAACATGAAAAATAGTGAAGCACTAAACAATCTTAATTCATTGGTTACTGTTTCTCAGGCAACAAACGTTTTTCCAGTATCGGTAGGATATAAAATAATTAAGAATATGAAAGCCTTGAAGAATGCTCTTGAACCATATGAAGAAATGCGAAATAAAATAGTTACAAAATATGATAAATCTGGTTTGGTAAAAGAAGACAATCCAGAATATCAGGATTGCTTAAAGGATATTTCCGAATTAAATATGCAAGAAACAGATGTTGAACTTGATACAATTTCTATAGACGATATTAAAGACCTTGAAATTCCTATGAATATATTAACAAATTTATCGTGTATGATTGAATGATTGTGAAAAAAGTGGTATTATTAACAAGTAAAAAGAAGAAAGGAATGGGAAAAATAAATATATGGGAACATTACCTACCTATACAAAATTAACATATGTTGATGATATAACACCACCGGCAATAAGTGCGGACAATCTTAACAAAAATGAGGCACAGATAGATGCACTTACGGTGCAAGTAAATAAAGACCAAAGCAATATAGCATCGGAATATAGTCCATCTGCAACGTATGCAGTTGGCGATTATAGACTTTATAATGGTGCTCTGTACAGATGCACTACTGCCATTACTACGCCAGAGGCTTGGAATAGTGCTCATTGGACAGCAATACCGGCGATGGATGAAATTGCTCCGCTTGTTTATCCAAATGCGGGTTCGCATAACGGCGTATTCAGAGGAAAAAATATCACTGCAAACGTAACGGATGGAAGTTTCTATACAAACATTAAAAACGGCACGTTCAAGGATATCTATATTGGCGATTACTTCACAAAAACAGTGAACGGAACGGCATTTGTATTCCGCGTTGCCGGATTAGATGTTTATCTGCATAGAGGAAGCGCAGAGTTCACATCACATCATGCAGTTATTGTTCCAGATGGAATCTTTGGAAAGTTCCAGATGAACTCTTCTGATACAACAGCCGGTGGATATGTAGGCTCCGCAATGTACACAAGCGTTCTTCCTATATGGGCTGGATATCTTGCAACTGCATTTGGACCCAATCTCTTAACAAATAAAGAATTGTTATCAAATGCAATTAACGGTGATCTTCCTAGTGGCTGGGCTTGGTATGATTCAAAAGTTAATCTCATGACTTCTGAAGAGGCTGTTGGCCATGGCGAATTTGGCATGTCTGGTTATAACTATGGATATAACATTGGTATTGCCTATGGGCAGCTTCCGTTGTTCAGATTGGCTCCAGAGTTTATCTGTAACCGTGAAATTTGGTGGCTCCGCAATATTACAAGTGCTGCCGCCTTCGCGATTATGGACAACTACGGCGATTTGACCGACCGCACCGCTTCCGACACCTGGGGTCTTCGCCCTCGATTCCTGCTTGGCTAAATCTTTAATCAGGCATGATGTTGAGATGTTGAAAGGAAACAATGTTGGCGAAGAATATAAAGAAGATTATCTGTAAAAGAAAGAAGAGGAATAATGAATGGCACGTATTTATCCAATTGTATTCAGTCCTAAAATTAAGATTGATTTGAATGATAAATCAAAGGAAGAACTGAATAATGGTAAGGGTTATGATGAACCAAAAGAGGTGAGCAAATGACATATTCACAGCTAACAAATGATGTTATATTGACTGATAAATGTAATGACCGGCAGGGGAACCCTATCTGTAAGATTACACCGCATCATATGGCCGGAGTGATGTCTGGTGTTTCATGTGCTACGTATCTAGCCAATACAGCAAGAGAATGTTCAGCCAACTATTGCATCGGCGTTGATGGTGACATTGCTTGTAATGTCGAAGAGGAAAACAGAGCATGGACATCTAGTTCTTGGGATAACGATAAGAACGCCATTACCATTGAGGTTTCGGATTGCGATGATGATTGGAATATCAGTGATGCCTCATGGAACGCATTAGTCAATCTGTGTGTAGATGTTTGCAAACGGTATGGCTTTAGCCTTAACTACACAGGTGATGCAAACGGTAGCCTTACAGAACATCGCATGTTTGCAAACACTGCATGTCCAGGTGAACCACTGCATAATCGCATGGCTGAACTGGCTGATACAGTCAACGCAAGGCTGAACATAGGCATCTCAGAAGAGAAAAATGGTGTATACCGTTTATACAATCCTAATACTGGTGAGCACTTCTTTACGGCTGATTTAACCGAAGCTAATAACTGTGCGAATGCTGGTTGGTCGTATGAAGGTGTTGCATGGCACATTGGCGGTGATGTTCCTGTTTATCGTATTTATAACCCGAATGATGGAACCCACATGTTCACTGCTTCGGAAGCAGAAAAGAATAATCTTGTTTCCCTTGGCTGGACAGATGAAGGAATTGCATTTAAGGTTGTAGAAAGTTCAAATGTAGCTGTATATCGTTGCTACAATCCGAATAATGGTTCACATATGTTTACGGCATCTTATCCAGAATTTCAGCACATTATAGATTGCGGCTGGGTATCTGAGGGAATTGGCTTCTACGCCGAATAATCAAAGAGGATAAATTAAATGGACACAATACTAATCTCACTGATTATCGCCGGTATTGGGCTGGCATTAAATGTATGGGCGGTGAATCATTCAGTCAATCAGGGAAATGTCGAAAATGCTCAACGCATGGGTACAATTATCCAATCGTTAGAGGACATAAGAAAAGACCTTGAATCTCTTAAACAATCGCTAAATATGCAAGGCTCTACTCTAACCGACCATGAAAAGCGGATTATTAAACTGGAAGCATCTGCGAAACACGACAATGATGTTTTAACAAAAATAGAACCAAAGATCGAGGACCTAGAAAAGAGGATAGAAATAAGATGAATAATAAGACATATGACATTATCAAAAATTGTGCATTGATTGTAGTACCTGTTACAGCGTTTGTAGCATCAATGATATCTGTATGGCATATTCCATATGCTACTGAACTGACTGCAACATTGACGGCTATTGATACCTTTGCAGGTGCGTTTGTAATTGTTGCGAAGAAGATTCATGATGGCAAAACTGACCCAGACACGCCAGCAGACACGCCAGCAGACACGCCTACAGCAAATCCTACAGACACAAAGTAAAATAAATTGTTGGATGCTATTGCATTCAACTTTTTTTATGTTAGAATTATAAATAGGCAATGCAAAGCTAAAAACGCGGTGAACCCTACCTAAGTGGGAGTTGGAGAACGTATTGGCATGGTTCCAACCATGAGCAGGATATGTAGAACCTAAAACGGGTGTATATAGGCTTTGGAACCTATAACATGTCCGATAGGGATTCGAGCAGAGAACTGTATGAAAGGTGCTAATAACCTAGGAAAATATTAGCATCTTTTTTATTTTATACCATATTGGCAGTTTCACAGAAATGGTTGACATTTATATAAATTGTTTTATATTATCAATATGCATAGCAGAGGGAATGAAAATGGATAACAATATTTTTATAAATGGGATCATGTCTAAAATAAATGAAATTGTAACTCAGAAGCAATTAGAGAATATATATGCAGAACTGGTATCTTATACTGATAATTTTGAAATATCCGAAAAGAATTATCAAGTCTCCACATTAGAAGAACTGCCAAGGGAATATAAGGATTTCCTAGTATCTAAGAAACTGGAAGGACTTTCAGATAATACTATCAAGACATATAAAGAAACGCTGGATAGGTTCTTTATGGATATTCATATTCCAATTAGGGAAATGACATCTATTACAATTAAGAAATTCACGGCTGAATATGCGTTTAAGAAAAATATAAATACGGATAAATTTCCATCAGCACATACAATTAACAATTTTCAGACAGTTCTCAATATCTTCTTCCAATGGTGCTTTGATAATGGATATATTGAGAAGAACCCTTGCTCTGCAATATCCAAAACAAAATACAAGAAAAAGGAAATTGATGTATTGTCAGATACTGAAATAAATAAATTATTTGATTACATTGGGACTATAAAAAATGAACTGGATAGAGAAACGCAGAGAACAATTATAATGCTATTTATAGATACTGGGTTGAGAGTGTCAGAATTAGCCTTTTTAAAGCTATCTGATATACAGTGGGATAAATGTTCAAGCGGGTACGTTCCGGCTCTTGTACGCAACGGAAAGGGCAACAAAGAGAGGGTTGTATATATTTCCCCTGCGTGTTCTGAACAATTAAAGAAATATTTGTTATTAAGAAAAGGGAACTCTGAATACTTTTTTGTATCTGCATACGGGGAACACAACAATATGTCAGTTCGGAATATACAAAAGATGATGCAGAGATTAGGGAACAATGTTGGCATATCTGGGTTGCATCCTCACCAATTAAGACATACAACAGGAACAGATATGGCTAAAAATGGTATACCTACACAAGTTATCCAAAAAATACTAGGGCATTCTTCGCCTGAAACGACAATCGAGTATTATGTGAAAACAGACCAAAAAGAAATCATAAAACAGCTTTCAAAGGTATCATAATTAGGCATTTTATGGTATAATATATTTGAGCCTGAAGAGGCTCCTCATTTTCTTTCCCTATCTAATGTAGTCTGCGATAACTCAAATAAAGAATTATAATACGCCAAAGGCATATCGTAGACAAAAGAAGAAGTATACAGCCTGTTACTGTATACTTTTTTTATATTCTAAAAAACATCAAATTTACTATTGACAATAAATATCACGTACATTATAGTATGGTTATCAAATGGAGGAATAAGAAAATGGCAACATACTACAAGGGATTTGACAAAGATTTAAAGTGCAGAGGTATGCAGTTTGAAGTCGGCAAGACTTATGATACCGGAGCAAAAGATGAAGATATTGAATTATGCTCAGATACCGTTATTCATTTCTGTGATTCAGTCCAGGGCGTTCACAATTATTATTCACAACGGCCAGACGATTTTAACAGAGTATGCGTAATAAAGCCACTAGGAAAAGTTGTTAATGATGGTGATAAGTTCGGTACTAACAAAATAAAAATTGTAAAAGAGATTGTGGGTAAGGAACTTGCCCATCTTAGAGGTCTTGAAAACGGGAATACTGGTATATTCAACACAGGCAACTATAACACAGGCGGCCGGAACACAGGCGGCCGGAACACAGGCGACCGGAACACAGGCGACTGGAACACAGGCGACTGGAACACAGGCAACTGGAACACAGGCAACTGGAACACAGGCGACCGGAATACTGGTGTATTCAACACAGGCGACTGGAACACAGGCAACCGGAACACAGGCGACTGGAACACAGGCGACCGGAACACGGGCGACCAGAACACAGGCAACTGGAACACAGGCGACCGGAACACAGGCGACCGGAACACAGGCAACTGGAACACAGGCGATTTTAATAGTGCAAATCATTCTACTGGATTTTTTAACACAACGGAACGTACAATTACAATTTTCAATAAAGATTCCGGCATGACTTATAATGAATTTATTGGCTCAAGATTTTATTCTGCTCTTTGCTCTGCACCATTTATTTTAACAGAATGGCATGAGTTTACAGAAGACGAAATGAAAGATTCGCCAATTCTTCAAGCTAGCGGAGGGAAACTAATTAAGCACACTTACAAAGAAGCGTGTATGGAATGGTGGAATAAATTAAGCATAGAAGACAAAGAAACAATTCAGCAGATTCCAAATTTTGATGCAGACATCTTTAAAGAGATTACTGGCATTGACCTTACACTCGAATGCTACGATGTTATGAACCCAGCAAAGAAACACAGAGTTACAGTAACGAAAGGTGGAAAATAACAAGAACAAAAGGAGAAAATAAATATGAATAAGAAATTACTAGATAGATTCATGACAGAAAAAGTAGCCGTTCATGTAAAGACACAGGATGAATATAATAAGTTTATGAAGTTGCTAGGAAAGAAGACAAATATTAGATGGGCGGACGGAGACAAACCTATAGAATATAATGGCTTTAAAAACACTAAACAAAATACTTTAATTTATTCTAATTTTGGTGCGTGCTTAACATATAATAGTGTAGAATATTATAGAGATTCGCATTATGAAATTATTGAGTTTTCAGATTTGATTGCAATTCCTAAGCCAGAGAAGAAGAACTCAGATGTACCATTGACACAGAATGATAAAGTTGTTGCTTATATGAAGAAAGAGAACGGCATTACAACACTTGAAGCGTTCAAAAACCTTGGTGTAACTCGATTGTCTGCAAGAATACATGATATTAGAGATATGGGGTATGTTGTTGGCGATGAATTTATTAAAGTAATTGACCGTAACGGTTCAGAAACACGAGTAAAAATGTATTGGCTTATACGTGAGCCGGAGAAAAGAGAGGGAGAATAAATAATGAGAAACGCATGGCAGACAAGAATTGGATTTACTAGCAAAAGTGGAAAAGTTTATAGAGCAACATTCAGCAATGAAATTACCGGAAAGATTAGAGTTCAGATTGGGACCGTTGATATTTTATTTGATTCAGATGAATTAAAGGATATGATTGAGAAGTTTACTGATAATAGCAATGAATGCTATAAGGAGAAAGAATAAGATGAAGAAAAACGAAAATGAAAAAAAGTTGAATGAAGTGAGTGAAGTGAGTGAAGTTGCTACATTAGATGAAATCAATGAAAAAATTTATGTTATTAAAATTGGAAAGGTTTATTTAAATCTATACCACAACATAACAGAAATGCGTATGTCTAAACGGTTTGATGATGCATACAGATTTAATTCCTATCATTCAGCGAACAGAATTGCTGATATTGTCGGCGGTGAAGTTCTGCGTGTTGGGGCGTACAGTTTAATGTTTCTCAATTCCGATGGGGACATTTATAGAGAAAATAATGGAAAGAAAGGATTGAATAAATAATATGGATTTAAGTAAGAAAGAACCAAAATGGAATATTAGAGCAATTTCAGCGGGATTGGATATGACAATTAGAGAACTTGCAGAAGCATCTGGAATTAAATATAGCCACTTGTCAAAAGTATACCAAGGTATTCTTAAAATGAATGAAGATGATCTAGAGAAATTAAGCACATTTACAGGTTTGCCAAAGGACAAAATTGTCAGCTTAAATAGAAAGAATAATAAAGAGAGCGAGGAAAATAAATAAAGCATTATGGAAAAATATAATTTTGATAAACTTGTAGAAGATGCATATGCTAGTAAAGACCCAGAGTATGAAGAAGATATTGAATGTGACGAATGTGGAGATTCTGCCGAGTATGAGTATGAGGGACAAAAATTATGTCAATATTGTTTAATTAAACAGTTGATTAATGATGGAATTATTACTGAAATTGGCAACGAAAGCTGAGAATATATATGATGCATTATGGTAAAAGTTTATATCAATCAAATCAAACATATTTGGTGCATACATTCAATAATAGAGAAGAATGGCTGAATGGAAGAGTAAATCTTCATGGTATTGGTGGCTCGGATGCATCCGCTGCAATTGGAATGAACCCATGGCGGTCTAATCTTGATTTGTGGATGATTAAAACTGGGAGAAAAGAAGCACCGGATATTTCAGATAATGAAAGAGTTAAGTATGGGCAGAATGCAGAGGAATACATTCGAAGATTGTTTCAACTAAAGTTTAAAGATGAATATGAAATACAGTATCAGGATAATACTATCTTGCAAAACGTGAACAATAAATATATGCTTTATTCTCCGGATGGGCTTATCCTTGAAAAGGCAACTGGAAGAAAGGGAATATTTGAATGCAAGACAACCACGCTTATGAAGTCATACGACAAAGAGAAATGGAGAGATTGTATTCCAGAGAATTATTACATCCAAGTCATTCATGGTTTAAACACAACTGGATTTGACTTTGTAGATTTATATGCGGAGATAGCGTATGACAAAGATTACAGCCAGTTAAAAAGGTATCATATTGAACGGGATGATAAAATAGACGATTTGAATTTTGAACAAGATGGTATATCGTCATTTTGGAATAATTATATTGTGACAGATAAAGAACCACCGCTTATTATAAGGGGGCTGTAAAAGGAGAAATTAAATGAAAATAATTTTAAACAAAAGTTATGGTGGATTCGGTGCTTCATATGAAGCATATGAATTGTATGCAAAGAAAATGGGAATTGAATTATATGCATATAAATTTGACTTTGGGTTACTTGAATGGGTACGTACAACAGGAACATCAGAACCGTGTATTATTTATTCTCGTGTCAATTGCGATAAAATCAAAGATTTAAAAGACACTTTATATCTTAGCGGTGGTATGAGAACAGATAAGACATTTATTGAAGTTGTTGAAGAACTAGGGGACAAGGCAAGTTCAAGTTTATCGGAGTTAAAAGTATTTGAGATACCAGACAATAGCGATTATATTGTTTCCGATTATGATGGGATTGAAACATTATATTATAGCGAAAGCAAGATATATGAACGATAAAGATGATGAACAGTTAAGCATTTTCGGCAATGGAAGTGTGGTTGATATAGACCACGCTAAAGAATATGAAACACCAATAATCTGTGTTTCAAAAGATGAATGGAAAGCTATTTGCAAAGAAGCTGATGCTTGGTGTGATTTTGAGGAAGTGAAAAACATGACATATGAAGATGCTAAATGGTACGTGCAGCATATGCCAACATTTGTACCAATGTGAAGGAGAATAGAAAATGATAATTACACTATGTATCATTTGCTTCGTTGCGGGTGTAGCCATAGGAACAATACTAATGGCATTGATGGCAGCCGCTGGAGAGGATAGAGAAGAATAATGAAAACACATCATTTAAAACTGAATGAGAAGTTCTGCGATGCCGTTATTTCCGGAGACAAAAACTTTGAAATTAGATTTAATGACCGTGACTATCAAGTAGGAGACCATGTAATATTTCAAGCGTGGGGTAACCACTTCCCGGTAGATATGAACCCAATAAATAGCAAAGAGTATGAGATAATCTATGTTTTAAGTGGTTGGGGATTGAAAGATGGTTATGTTGCTTTTGCAACTAAGGAGATAACAGATGAAAAACATTGATAGACATGATGTTCAAAAAGTATTAGCTTATTGGGTTGTTGACCATAAAGACATTCACAGTGCATTAAATTTATTGGGCTGTAAATATACAGATGATATCAATAAATGGTTATTATCAGATTATTTACCATTTACTGATTTTGAGTTAGAAATAATGAGACATATTGATACAGATTTCCATTATCTCGCTAGAGACTTTAACGGTGTACTATATATTTATACTTCAGAAGTGGAAAAAGATTTGGAAGAAGATGAATGGGTTTGCCCATTAGGAACAGTAGAAATTTGGTATTTAGTTAGAGGTTGTTTTAAATCAATTACATGGGAAGATGGACCAGTTTGTATAGATGATTATGTCAAAAGAGGATAATAGAATATGAAAACAACAATATTCTGGCATATTGTCGGTAGTGAAGATGATGAACCAAAAAAAATAGTAGTAGATAATGAATTTGATTTTGAAAAATGCCTTGTATATTTAAATAATGTTTATAAATGCAGTATTGATGATGTAGTAGGTAAAGCAAAGTATATTGAAAAATATAGAAACAAGATCATGGATTGGTGAGGAGGATAATATGAGTGAGGAAAGAATATATCTAGTTCACGGTGAAAGTGGTGAATGGTCTGACCACTCAGACTGGATAATAGGTGCTTTCAATAACAAGCGTGGCGCAGAGGAATTAAGAGACAAAAGAATTAAAGAAGCAAAAGAATATGAAGATAAATGTGAAATAGCACGCCGTTTAAATTGGGATGAAATAACAGAAGAACAAGCAGGTATGACAAAAAAAGAAGCACAAGATTATTGGTACTCTGAACCGGAAAGTTTTTACATCACGTCACTAGCATTGAACACAGAAGATGTTGAAAAAAATGGGGATTGAAAAAGGAGTTTAAAATGGAAGAAAACAATGAATATTTAGTAAAGGTAGATCAAAAAGTTGGCTTGCTCAACTGGAACTTTGCGGAATTAAACGCGCAACTTGACGCTGGGTTAAAGAAATATGACGGATTAGTATTTGATGATTCTGAAATGTCTGTTGCAAAGAAGACAAGAGCAGATTTAAACAGATTTAAAACCAGCATAGACAACCAAAGAAAGAATATAAAGAAACAGTTCTGCGCACCTTATGATGAATTTGCAGAGCAGGCAAAGGAACTTTGCGCCAAGATTGATACAGTATCTAGCAAAATTGATATTCAGATTAAAGATTATGAAGAACAAGCAAAGCAGAACAAGAAAAAGTTGATTGAAGGCTATTGGGAAACGCATAGACCGCAAGGAATGAAGATTGAACTATCTTCTATTTGGAATGAACGGTGGCTGAACTCCTCATTCTCTGAAACGGCTTGGAAATCTGAAATTGATTCTATTTCCAGAAAGATTGATACTGACTTGACACAGATTTCTCTTATGAAGCCAACCGACAAATTGAATTTTATGGCTGTCGATTATCAGAAGACTATTGACTTAGGAACATCGCTGGCAAATTATGAAGCATATAGGCAAGCAAAAGAGAAAGCACAGAGTGTTATCTCACAAGCCGAAATAAAGCCGTATAAGAACGATTTAGAAAAGAATGATAACTTGCCCGAAAATAATGAAAGTGTTTCTACAAATGGGCACAGAGAGCCAGCAGAGCAATATAGCGAATATTATGCCGTGATGGAAGTGTCTGGTGACTTAGAACAGATGAAAAAATTAAATAAAATGTTGCAAGAATCAGGAGTAAAATTTATTGTTAAAGGCAAGGGCACAAGACCCGTCAGAAAAGAGGAAAATTAAATTATGGTAAACAATTCACTTGCAAAGAAATCATCCACAGGTTCAAATACATTATCATTTCAATCTATAATCAAATCTCCGACAGTGCAGGAAAACATTATGCAGACATTAGGCGATGCTTCCAAGACAAAAAGATTTACTGCTTCTTTGATCTCAGCAGTAAGCACAAACCCACAATTACAAGAATGTTCTGGTGTTTCTATTATCTCTGCTGCACTTTTGGGAGAAGCATTAAAACTTAGCCCATCCCCACAGTTAGGGCATTTCTATATGGTCCCGTTCGGGGATAAGAATGAACCTATGAAGAAAGCAACATTTCAGCTTGGATATAAGGGATATATTCAGCTTGCTATCAGGTCCGGTCAGTACAAGAGATTGAATGTCGTTGCAGTTAAAGACGGAGAATTAGTTAAGTTCAATCCATTCAACGAAGACATCGAAGTAAACCCTATTGAAGACCCTGACGCAAGAGAAAAAGCAAAGACAGTTGGGTATTATGCAATGTTTGAACTTAATAATGGGTTTAAAAAGGCAATGTATTGGAGCAAGTCAAAGATGGAAGCACATGCCGAAAAGTATAGTATGGGATATAAAGCACACAAGGGATATACTTTCTGGGAAAAGGACTTTGATGGAATGGCATACAAGACAATGCTACGCCAGCTTATCAGTAAATGGGGAATTATGAGTATCGAAATGCAGAATGCGTTTGCAAATGACATGACCTACCATGATACAGTTGATTTATCAGATTCTCCAAAATATGCTGAAGAAGATACTTCGATTGATTCGGAGACTGGCGAAGTTGTAGAACCTTCAATAAAAACCGAAAAGGATAAACAACCAGAGCAGGAAAGCATTATCTGATGAAGAAATCAGAAAATGAATATTATACACTTGCGATAGACCCAGGGAATGAGCAGACTGCATATTGCCTGCTTTCCCCTAGTCTTTTCCCAATCAAGTTTGCGAAGAAAGAAAACGAGGAAGTTATATTAGACATTTTAGACATTCTATGCAATACAAACTTTATGCCATTGCAGGTGCCAATCGAGCATATCGAATGCTTTGGGATGCCAGCAGGGAAGACATTGTTTGAAACAGCATACTTTATAGGGAGATTAACAGAGATTATATCTCATTCAGCGGATGTATATAAAATATATAGGCATGAAGAAAAGATGTACTTATGCCATTCTATGAAAGCGAACGATGCAACGATCAAGCAAGCATTAGTCGACAGATTTGCACCCAACGAGCCTAACCACGGCAAAGGTTCAAAGGAAAACCAAGGATATTTCTACGGGTTTAAGGCTGATGTGTGGAGTGCATTTGCAATAGGCGTTACATTTAGAGACAAATGGGAAACCAAAAAAGGGAAATTAGAAGGAGACTGAAAAATGAAGTTTAAAGTAGGAGACAAGGTTAGAGTTAGAAGTTGGGAGAGTATGGAAAAAGAATTTGGACTTAATAGATGGGGGGAGATTAATTGTCCTATACCAGTTATAGAAGGTATGAAAGAATATTGCGGAACTATTCAAACCATTACCGCAATTTTACATGGGATTTATTATATGGGAAATACTGGTTATTACTTTGATGAAAATTCAGTAGAACCTGTCAAGCAAGAAACAAAGGGTGAGCATAACAGAAAAGAGATTAAACAGATTCGCCAGCAGTATAAGGAAATGGGGGTTTGCAATTCAGTAGCGGTTAATAAAAATGATAAACCTTGTTCATGCGCAGGACTTCATTGCGAAGATTGTTTGCTTAATGGCAGTAATGTGACATGTAAAGAGAGATTTAAGAAGTGGTGTGCGGAGCCATATAAGGCACCAGAAGAGCAACCAAAGCCAGCGAAGAAGTCTATCTTAGATAAGACTGAACACGATTATCTAGCTGCAGTCATTGCACCAAAAAGAATCCATAAAAATGTAGTAAGTATTAGTAAGAGAAGTCTTTATCGGGGCGAGACTTATTGTATTTATATTGAATTTCCTTACGGTATCCGTGATTGGACTCTTCCATATTTCTTTGAGTCCGATCATATGTATGATGGGATGGAAGTTAATAGACCGTACACTCTTGGAGAACTCGGGTTATGAACATTGCAATTATATCCGGCAGGCTTACTGCTGAACCAGAACTAAGAAAAACAAGTTCCGGCAAATCAGCATGTAAGTTTACAGTTGCTGTAAATGGAAGCAAAAAGAATGATAATGGGGAGAATGAAACAGTATTTATCCAATGTTCTTCTTGGAATAAGACAGCAGAAAACATATGCAAATACCTAAAAAAGGGAGATATGATTTACGTTAATGGTTCTATAAATTCATATTCCTATAATGATAAATCTGGAACTGCACATTATGTTACCGAAATCTCTGTTTATTCAGCAGAATTTAATCTTCCAAAGAAAATGGGAACGAGCAATGGAACAAGTTACAATCCAAAAAAGGTAGATACGAGTATTGGTTTATCAGAAACAGAAGATATAGATGGATTGATTGATTCTGATGCTCTTCCGTTTTAAATAAAAACAAAAATAAGAAAGGCAATAAAAGATGAATATAGATCATTTTGATACAAGGCTTGAAAATGAAGTACACTTGTTAGGAAGAGGAACAACAAAGGACCTTACAAAGCAATACAAGGTTCTTAATGACTACGGTACATCAGTTGTCAATTTCACGATTGCCGTTTCAACGGGGCAGAGAAAAGATAACGCACAAGGCGTAAAAGAATGGGAAGCTTATTTTATCCCGTGTGCTATCTTTGGAAATGCTGATAAAGAGAAATTCCCTAAAGGTGGGATGGCTGAGAAGTTCTTAAAACACTATTCTACTAAGAAATGGATTTACATTCTTGGCTATGTGCAGACCCATTCATTCCCAGATAAATACGGAGCACTTCGGAGAGAGACAACCATTATTGTCAATAAATATAGAATATTCAACAATAACGAGAGCCAAGCCGAAGATAACAAGGACATCTGGGGATTTGAAAACCTTGCCGATCGTTATGGAGAAGGTGTTGCAACGGATGAATATGACGGTAGCGAAACAGATGAAATTGATGAAGACGAGTTTGTCATTGAAACACGAGCACCAAAAAAGTCTAAATCAGAAGAAGATAAAGACGATTCAGATGATGATTCGGATGAAGGCTTGCCAACAGAAATAGAAACAGAAAACTAGATAATATCTATAATAAGGCTTAGTGATATGTTTTAAAACGGGTTCGATATAACTAAGCCTTTTATTTACACTTGAAAATATAAAATATATTAAACGAAGAATGGAGAATGGGGTTTAAATAACTATGGACAGCAAAGAAACAACAGAAGTGGCACATGCAGTGATTGACTATCTTAATGAAGTTACAGGTTCAAGGTATAGATATTCGGAATCGAGTTTAATTAGTATAAAGGCTCGATTAAAAGAAGGATTTACTTTACAGGATTTCAAAAATGTAATTTATAAAAAGTCAAGCCAATGGATAAATGACCCTGAAATGTGCAAATATTTAAGACCGGAGACATTATTCTGTACTAAACATTTTGAAAGCTATCTTAATGAAAAGTTTGTAGATAACAAAACTGAGGATTGGAGAATATTTTAAAAATATGACGATTGAAGAAACCAGCAAAATATTAAATATTATATTCTTAAATTACCCTTATGCTTTTAAAGATTGGTCAGCATCACGAAAAGAAGCATACAGAGATATGTGGAGCAATGCATTTAAAGACATTCCAGTTCAACTGGTAACAATGTCCGTGCAAGATATTGTATTCAGCACAGACAGAGAATATGCCCCTAATATTGGTCAAATAAAACAACATATCGTTGAAATGGTTACAGACAGTCCAGAAATGGATTCCGACCTTGCATGGAGAAAGACACGGCAGTTTATACGAACAATGTCACGTGATAAAAAACTTGATTCTGATGCATATATGCAGCTTCCTAA
>JAGOGN010000003.1:29052-33375 GCA_017996675.1 Lachnospiraceae bacterium
GCTGCAATTATCTTTAACTGTATTATGGGTGTGCTTGATGCAATTATTACACTAATCATTATGGCTGTGTTTGCGGTTGTAATAGTCACTGTATTAGTCATTGTACAGATCAATAATTTAAATGAAGATGTGCACAAATTGGAAGAAAAGGTACATGAATTATATGAAAATCGCTGATATTATATTTATAATTGCAGTCATTGATTGGGTGTTAGTCATTGCGTTTGTTGGATATTATCTTTATTTGAAGAGGAGAACAAAATGATTGATGACCAGGCATGCACAATCCTGCATCTGGATGAAATGATCCAGCAATATGAAAGAGAGAATAGCTATGAGAGATTATGATCATATTAAAATCGAGTTGTATAACGACCATTTCGAAAATGCAAAACGATATGGAATACCGCACGCACAGTTAATTATTGCGGATATTCCTTATAACCTCGGGAACAATGCCTATGCGAGTAATCCACAATGGTACAAAGACGGAGATAACAGCAACGGCGAATCAGAGCTGGCTGGGAAATCATTCTTTGACACAGATAACGATTTCAGGATTTGTAATTTCTTTGACTTCTGCACTCGCTATTTAAAAAAGGAACCAAAAGAAAAAGGACAGGCACCAGCAATGATTGTGTTCTGCGCATTTGAACAAATCGGAATTGTAATTGCAGAAGGAAAAAAGCATGGACTTGAAAATAGTTATCCACTTATATTCTGCAAGAACTACTCAGCACAGGTCCTAAAGGCAAACATGAAAATCGTAAATGCCTGCGAATATGCAGTTGTTCTTTATCGAAATAAGTTGCCAAAATTCAACAATAATGGAAAAATGATATTCAACTGGTTTAACTGGGAGCGTGATTCAGATACACCAAAAATTCATCCCACGCAAAAGCCAGTGCAGCTGCTTAAACAACTGATACAGATCTTTACAGACCCGGGAGATGTAGTGATTGACCCAGTTGCCGGAAGTGCATCAACATTGAGAGCATGCGCAGAAATAGGACGATCATGTTATGGATTCGAGATCAAAAAAGAATATTGCAAAGCTGCACATGAAAAAATGCTTGCAAATGTACCGCAGACTTTAATTTTTCCAGAAGAAATTGAAAATAAAGATGATAGGAGTATCGGAAAATGAACGATGTATTGTTTTCATCAAAATCTGATGAATGGTCAACACCTCAGCATACATATGATGAACTAAATAATGAGTTTCACTTCACATTAGATCCATGTGCAACAGAAGAAAACAAAAAATGCGATAAATATTATTCAGAGGGGAAAAATGGACTTTTGCAAGATTGGAATGGAGAAACAGTATTCTGCAACCCGCCTTATAGCCAAATTGCAACATGGGTTAAAAAATGTCACGACGAAGGTAATAAACCAAATACTGTTGTTGTAATGCTGATACCGGCCAGAACAGATACTCGCTATTTCCAGAATGAAATATTAAATCGCGCTGAATTGAGGTTTATAGCGGGAAGATTAAAGTTTGGTGATAGCAAATCATCAGCACCGTTTCCTTCAATGGTAGTCGTTTTCAGAGGAGCAAAAAGGAAATGACAATTACATTGTGCATTATTTGCTTCCTAGCCGGCGTAGCTATTGGATTTATATTGACGGCATTGGCAATTAGTGCAAGCAGGTACGATGAAAAATGAGATATACAAAAACAGAAATTGAATTTATAAAGCGTAATAAGATCAAGGCACTGAAAATCAATGAAATCGTTGGTAGACGAATACTTGTTGCTGAAACAAATCATCGTGTGATTGAGATTGATGATTACGATAAATACGATTGTTTCATGTTTGAGCAATTAGAACCAGATATATGGTATCCGGTTAAAAAATATTGGAAAAAATAAAAGGAGAAAAAATGACTAGATATATTAATGCCAATAAATTTAGAGATTATCTTGTAACAGCAAGAGACAAAAGAATTGATAATCCATTGTATGAAGAAGAATTAAATAATCTAAATTATGCAATAACTCAACTTGATAATCAGCCATCCGCAGATGTTCAGCCAGTCGTGCATTGCAAGGACTGCAAATTCTTTTGGAGTACAGAGTATGGTCCAAAATGTTTTAATGATTTTTGGAATTTAATTCAAGCAATCAAAGTATTACCAGATGATTATTGCAGTCATGGAGAAAAGGGTGATGATGATGACCATGATTGATACTTTTAAACCAGTAGTTGAAGGAATGGAGTTCCATGTTATAGACGGAACAGGTTTTCCGGATGCGGTATTAGTTTCAAACGGCGGCAATGTAATGGATGGAACTTACATAGATAAATACTATTATCCGGTAGTTCATGCTCATTGGAAATATGATAAAAATGGTATGTTCTGGTGTTCAAGATGTGAATGTATTCCAGCCACAAAATCAAAATTCTGTCCTAGTTGTGGTGCGAGGATGGATGAGGAAGTAGATGGAAAATGCAATATTTAGGTGGTAAAAGCAGAATTGCAGAAAGGGGTAAACATATAAACAATGGTATATAAGAAAAAAACATATTCTGCAAATGAATACGAAGAAAAAAATTCTCCCGAAAAAGATAAGGAGACATCGAAAGAAAAGGAAACAAGGAAAGCTATCGAATTAAATTTATGGCTTATGCAACTCCCACCAATTAACCTTGACGATCCAGAACAGGTCAAAAATAGGGCTATGATGTACTTTAAAAAGTGCGAAGAGGTTGCAATGAAACCTGGTCTTGAAGCATTGTGCCTTTCCCTTCATGTCAACAAGGAGACCTTTAAAACTTGGAGAGATGGAACAAGGCGGAAGGGCCAAGAACATCAAAATGTAGCAAACACAATATTTCAGTTTATAAAATCCTTGCGAGAAGGTGAACTGCTTGAAGGCACCATCAATACAATCAATGGAATTTTCCTCACAACCAATCAAGACATGGGATATGTGCAGAAGCAAGTAATTACAACCGAGCAGGCGCCATCCATATTAGACACGGCCTCAAAAGAAGAACTAGAAAAGAGATATATGTCAGAATTGCCTAATGTAATAGATGCAGAAGTTGTGCCAACAAAGCTAATAAAAGAAAAGGAAAAAAAATGATAAAATTATCTAGTATTTAAGCCATTTTATAATGTTTTCCACATTATCCACAGCCTTAATAACTATAAGCTTATAAAAAGAATCATATATACAGGAGGAAATCAAAAATGAACTTTTCAGTAAACAAAAATGAATTCTTCAATAATCTGCAGATTGCAGATCATGCCATCTCATCAAATTCCCCTCAGCCAATCTTGAGAGGTATCTTAATTTCTGCTAAAGAAGGGCAGCTTACTCTGACCGGATCAGATGCAGATATATCGATTCAGAAGATCATGAAAGCTGATGAAAAGAACCAGCTTAATATTTCTGAAGAAGGATCAATTTTAATTGATGCTCAGTATCTGATGCAGATTGTTAAAAAACTGGATTCGGAAATCATCAGTATTGAGATCATTGATGGTTCTCTGACAAAATTTTCGGGTTCCTCTGTTGTCTTTAAGATCAACGGAATGAATACTGATGATTATCCAACGATTGATTTTTCAAAACCAATGAATTCAATCAAGATGGATGCTGCTGTTCTTTCAGATATCATTGATCAGACGGCATTTGCAACATCCTTAAAAGAAACACGTCCCGTCTTGACTGGAGTTAATTTCAATCTGAATAAAGATCAGCTGAACTGCACAGCGACAGATTCCTATCGTTTAGCAAAGAAGACAATAGAGTTCAAATCCGATGTTTCCTTTAATATTACAATTCCATCAAAATCTTTAAACGAAGTCAGAGGAACGATCTTGATGAATGAAAAGGAAATTGAGATTGCACAGAATGATAAGAAAGCTCAGTTCTGGAGCGAAGATATGGTACTTCAGACAAGACTGCTTGATGGCGGATATCCAGAGACAGAACGGCTGATTCCTTCTGAATTCAGCTATACAATGAAGATCAGCAGAGAAGATCTGATCAATGCTATCGACCGGACAACATTTATTAAAAATGACAATATGACGATCAATCGTCTTCAATGTTCTTCTGATGAAGTTATACTGACGAATAAATCACAGGAGATTGGCGAATCGCATGAAAATCTGAATGCTGTCTTTACCGGGGAACCATTGGATATTAGTTTTTCGGGTACATATGTAATGGATGCAGCCAAAGCACTGCGAGGAAATGAGATCATCGTTAAATTCACGGGAGAAATGAAGCCATTTATCCTGAGTTGCGATGAAGATACGACAATTCTGCAGCTGGTACTTCCAGTCAGAACATATAATTAA
>JAGOGN010000191.1 GCA_017996675.1 Lachnospiraceae bacterium
CGTAAAAGGCATAGTCTATGAGTTATCTACAAATACTCCAATTTGACAATTGTAGTCTGATGGGTCTGTTGGGGAATGCATATTAATTCCAACACTGTTGTCCAAAACATAAAGCTCTTGTTCCATTTTGAAATTTATGTTTTTTACTACATATTTCTCCCCTTCAAATTCAATCGTATTTCCGATTTCTATCAATTGAGATTTATCAAAGTTATTTCGTTCGATGTTTAACAAGTCAAACGATTCACGATTGTAGAAATATGCAATTGTTGCTCCTTGAACGGGTTGAAGTAAAATTCTCACTTGTAATTGTTCCACTTTCATTTTTTATTGTTTGTTTTTATAATTCTGACTAACGTATTCATATCGCCTACAAAATCAAACAGTTGTGAAAACGACATCTTCATTAGTGAGCCCAAATTTATCAATTTGTTTTTGAATTCTCTTTACTATCCCTAATTTTCTTTTTTGATCCAAAAATAAATATCCTGCAGGATTGATATAATTTGTACCATGTGTAACCATATTCCAAATGATAACTCCTAGCTTTCGTGCGGTTGCACTAATGGCACTTACTCTTCCTTTTCTAAAATTTATCCTTTGAAAAAAATCACGGAGCGGTGTTGACTCTTTTAAATTACCAATCGCATTGGCTGCATTTCTAAGGGCAATTTTCAGTCGATTGCTTCCTTTGGGGATCCGGTTTGACAGCACTTTGCCACCGCTTATTTTATTGTTGGGTGATAACCTGAGCCAACTTGCAAAGTGTTTGGCTGTGGGGAATTTTTTTATTCCTTCCAATCCCACTTCGCTGATCAGTGTTAACAATGTCGAATGGCTTAAACCCTCGATTTCCATCAGATCTACTCCTTCAAAATACTGATACCCCAATAGATTGAGATCTATATTTTTTGGTGTATTTTTATTGATCTTTTTATGTGATTTCGGGCCTATTTGATGCTGTCTTTTTTCATCATCATTGTCAATAATGTGTGTAAACATCTTTTCTATTTCCTTATCGCAGATGATTATTTTCGCTTGCAAATGCTCATATGTCTCTAGTTCTTGTTGAAGGGCAAACAGATAATCTTTACGACCATTGCTGTGAAGGGCTTTGGCGATTTCTTCTTTCGATTTACGACAATTGCCGTGACGCAGCTCTGATAGTGTTTCCGGATTTTGCTCTCCTTTACATATTGCCTTGATAATGGCTAATCCCGTCAGCCCGCAGATATCATTGACGACGATGTCTAGTCTCAGATTGAGCAGACGCAAATATTTCTGCATCTTCTTCTGTGTCGAAGCAGCCATGTCCAACAGATTGGCACGATGCCGACAGTAAGTGCGTAATTGTTCGGTCTGTTCGTCAGGAAGGAAACTTCCCGATAGCAAGCCTATAGAATGGAGTTTCTGGATCCAGGCGCAATCCTGCACATCCGTTTTTCTTCCTTTGATGTTTTTCGTAAATTTGCCATTACATAAAACTACTTCAAACCCTTCAGCTATGAGGACTGCATACAAAGACTGCCAGTATGTACCTGTACTTTCCATAGCGATGGATTTAATATTGTTTTCTTTTAACCACTTGGCAATATCATAAAGATCATCATTAAACACGCCGAATTCGCGTATTTCCTTTTCACTCTGACCTATCGATACCCAATGTGACCGGCTGCCGATATCAACACCTGCAGCGTGAGGATTAATAATGTCCATGGACAGTACGCCTTGATTTTGTTTTGATTCCATCATTCAAAATTTTAGAGTTAATAAAATTGAAAAACTCTTTGGAGGTGTTCTTTAGGAAATTAAATATTCTGAACGGGGTTCACACTGATGCATGACCACCACTGAAGTTATGACACACACCTCAACCAGGATTGCGCACGTGCTTAAAAAGCAACAGTTTAAAAATCGGCCTTGCAAAGAGCTGCACAAATTTATCACTTTTACTTGAAATACCCAGTCCCCCGTTAGCTTGGGAAGTTAATTAGTTTCTAATATGGGGGATTACCGCTAACGGCAGTCCGTCTAAAAACTACCATTTCCACTTCAAAAATAGTAAAAACGGGTGATTTAGGCGTACTCTAAGCGACTTTTATTTTGGGAAATGGGAAAATGGGTTGAAAATTTAAGTGGCTTATATTCGAGCTAATTTTTCGATGTAAGTCGATTGTTACAAAATAAGTCAAAATAAGTCCTTCCAGGTACTTTTTAAACACATTTTTGCCAATGATATTGATTAGTCTGCGTAGATTGAATGCTGTGAACATCATGCCTACATCTGCACTTGCTCTTTTAATCGTTTTTTTGGTCATGATGTAGTAAAATCCCCACTGCCTTTTGATGACGCCGTACGGATGTTCGACGATGGCCTGACGCTTTTTGTAAAGTGCTGGATCGGCTTCAATATTGCGTTTGTTTTGTTCGATGTAGGGTGCATATTCTGATCTCTCTATAAGTCGTCCGGCTGTATTTTTTGTGCATAAATCTTTGACAGGACAAGTTTGGCATTTGGATGTTTTGTAGTGCCTTACTACATAACCCGATCTGTTCGTATTTCTTTTGTACCAGCTGCCGTTGGTGTAAAGTATTTCACCTTGGGGGCAAGTAAAAGTATCGTCATTTTCGTTGTAAATAAATTGATCATAATTATAATTCGGATCGGGTGCAAATGATGATACACCTGGTATGGCTACCATGGGATTTATACCCATCGTGCAGGCAGTTTTTAGTTCTGATCCGGTGTGATATCCTTTGTCGTAAAGTGCTGTAAAATCACTGTGGCCTAAGATGACTTTTGTTCTTCGGAGCATGCCGCCCATGGCTTTGCTGTCGTTTTCGTTGGTAACTTTATAATCTATTGGTATACAATACGTTGAATCCACGGTGGTTTGTACGTTATAACCTACCTCTGTGATGTTGTTGCGTGTGATGAGTTGCCGGCTTTCCGGATCGGATGTGGATACTTGTACTTCGCCTGTTTGCTCTATTTGGTCTGTGAGATTGTTATAAAATTCTTTGCGGTTATTGTGTTTTTCTATTTGTTTTTCAATGGTGATTTTATGGTCTTCATCGGCACTCTTTAGGGCTTCATTATATTCATTTAATTTAGCGTCAATGTAGGCTAGGTGTCGCTCTATTTTCTTGGGGTTATAGTTGTTTTTCTTTGAGTTTTGAGCACGTAATTTTGTGCTATCTCCTGCTATGAGTTTACCACCGATCAGGTTAAACATTTTGGCTATACTGACTGTATACTGGAATACTTTTCGGATGGCTTTTTCGTTGTCTCTTCTGAAGTTTGAAATGGTATTATGATCAGGTGCCAAATCCTTGAGCAGCCACATGACTTCTATGTTTCTATAGCATTCTTTTTCGAGTACTCGTGAAGAGCGCATGGAGTTGAGATAGCCGTAAATATATAACTTCAAAAGATCCTTTGGATCATATGAAGGGCGCCCTTCTGTATGGTGCTTTACGATGAATTTAAAGTCTTCCAATTGGATCGTTTCTACAAATAAATCGATGATCCTGACCTCATTATCCACATCGACTAATTCATCCAAACACTTCGGAAAAAGCACAGCCTGATTTCTATTATTTCCCTGTATGTATTGCATGTGTAAATATACAATTTATGTCATATGTACACAAAGTTTAATAAGAAATTATGTTTTAGTTTTTAGACAGTCTGACGC
>JAGOGN010000034.1 GCA_017996675.1 Lachnospiraceae bacterium
CAACTGTATTGGATGATATTATAATAGACGTAAACCCCCAATACATTATATTATTTTTGCTATACCCCATAGTAAAAATACCTTCTCCTAAAAAGACAACCATCGTTGGTTGTCTTTTTTACTTTTACGCGAGGTGACATATGGAAGAGCGAATTTGTCGTATGGCTTTATTTTCGGATGGAACAAAAGAATATGTTATTCCGCAGGAACCGCAGTGCAATAGTACGGTTCGCATTCGTTTGCGCACAAAGTCGTGTGGAATTAAAAAAGTAGTGCTACTTCATCAAATGGATCAGTGGCAAATGAGTCTTGCTGAGACAGAAGGGGGATATGATTATTATGAAGTATCCATCTGTTTAACTTCTGAGACATTTTCTTATTTGTTCTTAATTGATGGTGAAATTGAGACATTATACTATGATAAAATGGGTGTTTCGAACCATGCCCGTTGGGAGAGATGTTTTACCGTTGTTCCCGGATTTTCTACTCCGGACTGGGCAAAAGGTGCAGTCATGTATCAGATCTTTCCAGATCGATTTTACAATGGTGATTTTGAAAACAATGCAGAAACCGGAGAATATTTTTATCTTGGAAAGCAGAACACCTTCGCGGATGTATGGAATAAATATCCCCAGCCTGGAGCAGTAGGTGAATTTTATGGGGGAGATTTAAGTGGAATTATACAAAAACTGAATTATCTACAGCAACTAGGAGTGGAAGTATTATATTTAAATCCAATCTTTGTATCTCCTTCTAATCATAAATATGACGTACAGGATTACGATTATGTGGATCCACATTTTGGAATTCGAGTGATCCGTGATGGAAAATTACTTGGTAAAGGTGAAAAAACAAATCAAAATGCTACACGGTACGTTTCTTCAACTACAGATATTCGCAACCTAGAAGCAAGTAATCAGTTATTGATTGAATTAATTAAACAGGCGCATCAGCGTAACATGAGAGTTATTTTAGATGGTGTATTTAATCACTGTGGATCTTTTCATAAGTGGATGGATAAAGAAGGTTTTTATGCAAAAGGAAAAGGATATCAATCTGGTGCCTATCTGTCTGAGGATAGTCCCTATCGATCTTTCTTTAAATTTAAAGATGAGCATACCTATGAAGGATGGTGGGGGTATGATACCTTGCCGAAACTCAATTACGAAGAATCGATAGCACTGGAAAAGGAAATTCTTCGAATTGCGGCGAAATGGGTCAGTCCTCCTTATTGTGCGGATGGATGGAGACTAGATGTGGCTGCTGATTTAGGTCATTCCACAAAATATAATCATTATTTTTGGAGAACATTTCGGAAAGTTGTGAAGGAAGCAAACCCGGAGGCGTTGATCTTAGCAGAACATTATGGAAGTGCAAAAGAGTGGATGAACGGACATGAGTGGGATACCATTATGAACTATAATGCATTCATGGAACCGATCAGTTATTTTTTGACAGGGATGGAAAAGCATAGCGATGACTGGAAACCTTCTCTGATGGGAAATAGTGAGTATTTTGAAGATACAATGAAAAGAGGAATGTGTGATTTTTTAACATCGTCTTTACAATGTACGATGAATCAATTATCGAACCATGATCATTCCAGATTTCTAACCAGAACGAATCATAAAATTGGACGAGTTGAAAAATTAGGACATAAAGCAGCAGAGGAGGGTGTTTTGGAAGAAATATTGCGCATGGCGGTTGTCATTCAAATGACATGGCCTGGTGCACCTACTCTTTACTATGGAGATGAAGCGGGTGTGTGCGGATTTACGGATCCGGATAATCGTAGAACTTATCCGTGGGGAGCTGAAAATAAGGAATTGATTTCCTTTCATAAAGACATGATTCAAATACACAAAGAAAGCGAAGCGTTGAGAATTGGATCATTCACCTTTCTCATGTGTGAGCAGAATATAGTTGGTTATGCAAGATTTACAAAAGAAGAACAAATCGTAATATTAGTAAATTGTGATGAATATCCGAGAAAGATGGATGTTAGCATGATTCCTGCGGGAATACCAGAGAATTCAGTTTTGGAACAAATTTTTTACACGAACGACGATTTATATTCTTTACAGGGAGTAAACTATGAAATGAAGGCAGATTTATTGGATATTCTGTTGCCATCCAGATCTGTAGTGGTCCTGCGTAGACGAAAATAAGGACTGCTATTTTAGTACAGTCCTTTTTGCGTATTTTCGTTAGACATAATTACCAAAACTAAAAACATGAAAAAGTACAAAACTAACAAAACGGTATGTAAAAGCATAAAAAAGGACACGTGACCTTTTTTTGAAAAGATATTCAAATTATAATTACAAAAAGAAATGAAACAAGGAAACCAGTTTATGGAGGTGGATGCAGATGAAGGAATTAAACAGAGTGTTTTTGATTGTACTAGATAGCTTTGGTATAGGTGAAATGCCGGATGCGGTTGAATTTGGAGATGTTGGGAGCAATACATTGGCTTCTATTGCGAAATCAACAAAGTATCACACCCCAATGCTTCAAAAGCTCGGATTATTTAATATAGATGGTGTTACGGTCGGAGAAAAGGAAAGCTGTCCTTTGGGAAGCTTTGCTAGAATGAAGGAAGCATCCAGAGGAAAAGATACAACGATTGGACACTGGGAAATTGCCGGAGTGATTTCACATGAGCCACTACCAACTTACCCAAATGGATTTCCAGAGGAAGTAATGGAAGAATTTGAGAAGCAAACAGGACGTAAGACCTTATGTAATCTTCCATATTCAGGAACAGAAGTAATTGCAAAGTACGGAAAAGAACATGTGGATACGGGTGCTTTGATTGTATATACCTCTGCAGACAGTGTATTTCAGATTGCTGCACATGAGGACATTGTTCCAATTGATGAATTATATCGTTATTGTGAAATAGCGCGAAACATATTACTTGGAAAACATGGTGTGGGAAGAGTCATTGCAAGACCATTTACCGGCGTGGAAGGTGATTATAAGAGAACTTCTAACCGTCATGATTTTTCTTTGGTTCCTCCAAAAGACACGATGTTGGATCAACTGATTGCAAATGGTTTTTCAACTTATGGTGTTGGAAAGATTTATGATATTTTTGCTGGAAAAGGAATTCAACATACCCAAAGAATTAAGAATAATACAGAGGGTATGGATCGAACCTTGGAATTGCAAAAGGAAGACTTTAAGGGCTTATGTTTTGTGAACTTAGTAGATTTTGATATGACTTATGGACATCGTAGAGATATTGACGGATATGCGCAGGCAGCAACAGAGTTTGATGTACAGTTAGAAACCTTCATGAATAACATGAGAGATGACGACGTGCTTATGATCACTGCAGATCATGGTTGCGATCCAGGCTATACCGGTACCGATCATACCAGAGAACATACCCCTTTCTTGATTTATGGTAAACAGATTAAAGGAAACCATTCAATGGGAACAAGAGATAGTTTTGCAGATATTGCAGCAACGGTATTGGAATTATTAGGTGTTGAAAATAATACGGATGGCAAAAGTGTGGCTAGCCAGGTATTGAATTAAGGAGGAACGATAGTGGACTATGTAATTGAAATGAACCATATTACCAAGCAATTTGGTGATTTCAAAGCAAATGATGACGTGACTTTACAAATTAAAAAAGGTGAAATTCACGCGTTGCTAGGAGAAAATGGTGCTGGAAAATCAACTTTAATGAGTGTGTTATTCGGATTATATCAGCAGGAGCA
Organism: Lachnospiraceae bacterium; assembly: GCA_017996675.1. Next base: position 3,732 of record JAGOGN010000034.1, read on the forward strand.
AGGAACCATTCATATTAATGGCAAAGAAGTCTCCATTAAAAATCCAAATGATGCAAACGCATTGGGTATCGGAATGGTACATCAGCATTTCAAACTGGTACACAATTTTACCGTTTTAGAAAGTATCGTTTTAGGACACGAAACAACAAAAGTAGGAATCCTGAAAATGGACGATGCGCGTAAAAAAGTTATGGCGCTGAGTGAAAAATATAAATTTAAAATTGAACCAGATGCTAAAATTTCCGATATTACAGTTGGAATGCAGCAGCGTGTAGAAATTTTAAAAATGTTGTATTGTGATAATGAAATTCTTATTTTTGATGAACCAACGGCTGTACTGACACCTCAGGAAATTGATGAGCTGATGAAAGTCATGAAGCTACTGGTTTCAGAAGGAAAGTCGATTGTATTTATTACACATAAATTGAATGAAATTAAAGCAGTTGCAGACAGATGTAGTGTATTGCGCAAAGGAAAATACATTGGAACTGTAAATGTAGCAGATACCTCAAAGGAAGAAATGTCTGAAATGATGGTAGGACGAAAAGTTACTTTTGTAATAGACAAAGCAGAAGAAAAGATTGGCAAACCAGTTTTAGAAGTTAAAAACCTAACTATGAAATCAGCTCACAGTAGTAAAAACGCAGTACATGATGTTACTTTTACTGCAAAAGCAGGGGAAATCCTTTGTATAGCAGGTATTGATGGTAACGGACAGTCGGAGTTGGTTTATGGAATTACTGGACTGGAATCAGTGACTTCGGGAGAGATTTTGTTAAATGGTGAGAATATTACGAAATCGACCATTCGTCATCGTAACAAGAAAGGAATGGTTCACATTCCAGAAGATCGACATAAACATGGATTAGTATTAGATTATACCTTACAGGAAAATTTAGTTTTACAAACTTATTATACGAAGCGTTTCCAAAAAGCAGGATTTTTGAAGTTTGCAGATATCAACAAATATGCAAAAGAATTAATCGAGAAATTCGATATTCGTTCTTCAAAAGGCCCAACTAGTATGGCTCGTGGAATGTCAGGCGGAAATCAGCAAAAGGCAATTATCGCCAGAGAGCTGGATCGTGACCCAGAATTAGTTGTTGCAGTTCAACCTGTTCGTGGCTTAGATGTTGGAGCGATTGAATATATTCATAAACAGTTAATAAAGCAAAGAGATATGGGTAAAGCAGTATTATTAGTATCCTTAGAGTTGGATGAGGTTATGAATGTAAGTGACCGAATTTTAGTAATGTACGAAGGAGAAATCGTTGCAGATGTGAATCCTAAAGAAGTAACGGTTCAGGAATTAGGCTTGTATATGGCCGGAACAAAGAGAGGTGCAAGTAATGAAAGCAAGAATTAGTAAGCTATTGCAAAACGAGAGCGTATTAAGTTTTTGCTCATCCATTCTGGCTATTATTTGTGGTTTATTAATTGGTTTAATTATTCTTCTAGTTAGTAATCCATCTCAGGCAGGTGCTGGATTTGAAGCAATTTTGATGGGCTCATTTGCCAATGGAACCCGTGGTATAGATATGATGTTGTATTTATCGGTACCGATTATTATGACTGGTCTATCCGTTGGATTCGCATTTAAAACAGGTTTATTTAATATTGGAGTAACCGGGCAGTTTACAGCAGGAGCATTTGCAGCAATCTGGGTAGGAATTAAATTTACTTTTTTACCTTCTTCCATTCACTGGCTGGTTGCAGTATTTGCAGCGATGATTGCAGGAGCAATCTGGGGAATGGTACCAGGATTACTAAAAGCATATTTAAATGTAAATGAAGTTATTTCCTCTATTATGATGAACTACATTGGTATGTACACGGTAAATATGCTGGTTCAAAAGCATTTATATGATAGTTTGAAAAATCAGTCCGTTGCAGTAGCAGAATCTGCTAATTTACCAAAAGGATTTTTTGATCAAATTATTCCGGATACAAAGATGACAATCGCCATCTTGATTGCATTGTTCTTTGTAATATTGGTTTATATTATAATGAATAAGACAACATTTGGTTATGAAATAAAAGCATGTGGAAAAAATAAAGAAGCTACCAGATATGCTGGTATTAATTCAAAGAGAAACATCGTATTATCAATGGTAATCGCAGGAGCTTTAGCAGGTATTGGTGGAGCGATGCTTTACTTAGCAGGTACTGGTAAATACTGGCAGGTGTTAGATGTCCTGGCACCAGAAGGATTCCAAGGAATTTCAGTTGCTTTATTGGGTGCATCCAATCCAATCGGAATTTTATTCTCTGGTCTGTTTATTCAGCATTTGACATTAGGTGGTCTGAATCTTCAGCTTTATGATTATGCACCAGAAGTCATCGATATTATTATTGCATCCATTATCTATTGTGGAGCGTTATCCTTATTATTTAAAGGCATTTTACGTAAAATCGCCTGGAAACTTAGAAAGGAGGATAACAACTAATGGACATTTTATATTTTTTAGGTCAGCAGACGATGTATTTTGCCATTCCACTTTTAATTGTAGCGATTGGTGGTATGTATTCAGAACGAAGCGGTGTAATCAATATCGCATTAGAAGGTATCATGGTAATCGGAGCCTTTTTTGGTATCCTGTTCATTAACTTTAATCAGGATGTTTTATCCGGACAGTTGTTATTAGTGCTTGCAGTTGTGGTTGCGGGATTAGCGGGCGGAATTTTTGCTTTGCTTCATGCCTTTGCTTCCGTAAACATGAAAGCGGATCAGACCATTAGTGGTACGGCTTTAAATATGTTTGCACCAGCGTTTGCAATTTATGTTGCACGTATGATTCAGGGAGTTCAGCAGGTACAGTTTACAGATACATTCCGTATGGATGCAGTTCCCGTTTTAGGTAAGATCCCAGTAATTGGAGATATGTTCTTTAAAAATTCTTATCTTACAACCTATATCGGAATTGCAATCTATATTGTAGCAGCTTATGTAATTAAGCGAACCAAATTTGGATTAAGACTTCGTGCATGTGGTGAACATCCAGGAGCTGCAGATTCCGTAGGTATTAACGTATATCGAATTCGTTATGCAGGTGTAATTATTTCTGGAGTATTAGCTGGTATTGGAGGTTTGGTATTTGTTATTCCTACTTCAACGAACTTTAATGCTACAGTTGCAGGTTATGGTTTCCTTGCTTTGGCGGTATTAATTTTTGGACAATGGAGATCAAGTAAGATTCTTCGTGCAGCATTTTTCTTTGGTATTATGAAAACTTTAGCAAGTGGATATTCCGTAATTCCATTCCTTGCAAATCTTCCAATACCAAATCAAATTTATAAAATGATTCCATATTTGGCAACTTTGATTGTATTAATGTTCTCCTCAAAGAACTCACAAGCTCCGATTGCAGAAGGAATCCCTTACGATAAAGGAAGCAGATAAAGAGAGGAAATAAAAATATGAGAATGGTAGATTTGATTGCAAAAAAAAGAAATGGAAAGAGCTTGTCCTCTGAAGAAATTAGCCAGATGATTCAGGAGTATGTGGAGGGTTCCATTCCAGATTATCAAATGTCAGCATTCTTAATGGCAGTATTTTTTCAGGGAATGACAGAAGAGGAAACTCTTGCCATGACCAATGCAGTTGCTCATTCAGGAGATATGGTTGATTTGTCAGCAATCGAGGGAATAAAAGTTGATAAACATTCTACTGGCGGGGTAGGAGATAAGACAACGTTAATTATTGGTCCTATGGTCGCTGCCTGCGGAGTAAAAGTGGCAAAAATGTCTGGAAGAGGACTTGGACATACCGGTGGAACTGTTGATAAGATGGAATCTATTCCAGGAATGCAGACAGGACTGAGCCAGGAAGAATTCTTTAAAGTAGTGAATCAAACAGGGCTATGCGTAATCGGACAATCCGGTAACATTACGCCGGCAGACAAAAAGCTCTATGCGTTGCGTGATGTGACAGCTACCATTGATTCCATTCCGCTGATTGCAGTTTCTATAATGGGTAAAAAACTGGCAGCAGGAAGTGATTGCATTCTTTTAGACGTAAAGACTGGAAGTGGTGCTTTTATGAAAACTGTCGATGATTCCATTGCACTTGCAAAAGAAATGGTTGCGATTGGAGAAAACGCTGGTAAGAGAACAGTTGCATTAATTACCAACATGGATATTCCTTTAGGAAATAATATTGGTAACAGTTTGGAAGTAATAGAGGCGGTTGAAACTTTAAAAGGAAATGGACCAGCCGATTTGACACATGAATCCATTAATCTTGCTGGAAATATGTTATACCTTGCAGGAAAAGGATCATTAGAAGAATGTAAGAAAATGGCAGAAACAACTATTCAAGACGGCAGTGCATTGAAATGCCTGATTGCAATGGTAGAAGCCCAAGGTGGAGATTCCGCTGTGATTAAAGACAGCAGTCGGTTTAAACAGGCTCCATTTTCGCAAGAAGTTCTTGCAACAGAAAGTGGTTATGTTGTTTCTATGGACACTGAAAAGTGTGGAATTGCATCAGCAATGCTTGGAGCAGGAAGAGAAACCAAGGAAAGTGAAATTGATTATTCTGCAGGAATTATTTTACATAAAAAGACAGGCGACTATGTAGAACAGGGCACTTCTCTTGCAACATTCTATACATCCAAAGTGGAATTGTTTGAGAACGCAATGAAAACATTTAGCAGTGGAATTGAATTAAGTATGAAAAAGCCAGAAGAAGAACCTTTAATATATGCCCGTGTTACAAGGGAACAGGTAGAAAGATATTCATAGGAGGGTATTATGACGAACGAACAGATTTTGTCTCATGTAGATCATACATTATTGAAAGCATTTGCAACCTGGGAGGATATACAAAAACTGTGTGAAGAAGCAATTCAGTATCAGACAGCTTCGGTATGTATACCACCTTGTTATATTAAGCGTATACATGATACCTATGGTGAAAAGATTAACATCTGTACAGTGGTAGGATTTCCTCTTGGATATTCTACAACAAAGGCCAAAATTGCGGAAGTGGAACAGGCACTGGCAGATGGTGTGAATGAAGTGGATATGGTAATTAACATTACGGATGTAAAGAATGGTAATTACAAAGCAGTAGAAGAAGAAATAGCACAATTAAAACAGGCAGTTGGAAACAAAGTTTTAAAGGTAATTATTGAAACCTGTTATCTTACAGAAGATGAAAAGATTCAGATGTGTAAAGCGGTTACACAAGCAGGTGCAGATTACATTAAAACATCCACCGGTTTTGGTACTGGTGGAGCAACAATGGAGGATATCAAACTGTTCAAGGCTCATATTGGACCTTCAATTAAAATGAAGGCAGCTGGTGGAGTTAAGACGGTTTCTGATATGGAGCAATTTATTAATGAAGGGTGCGATCGTATCGGTACCAGCTCAGCCATCACATTAATAAACGGCTCACAAACAAACGAGTACTAATAAGTACAAAATTCTTTCATGGAGGAGAAAATTAATGAAGAAAAAAGTTTTAAGTCTGCTTTTAGCAGCAACCATGGTTCTTGGTTTAACCGCTTGCGGTAGTGCTGAAACCGACAAAGATTCCGGAGATAAATCTGGAAAGTACGAATTAGCATTGATTACAGACGTAGGAACAATCGATGACAAATCTTTCAACCAGGGATCTTGGGAAGGACTTGTAAAATATGCTGAAGAGCATAAAATGACACACAAATATTACAAACCAGCTGAAAAGTCTGATCAGGCTTGTTTGGATGCAATTGCACTCGCTGTAAAAGGTGGAGCAAAAGTTATCGTAGTTCCAGGATTCTTATTCACAAACCCAATTGGTGTAGCTCAGGACAAATATCCAGACGTTAAATTTGTATTTATCGATGGTTCTCCAGAAGTTGACAAAAAAGTTACAATTGGAAAAAATGTACAGAGTATTTTCTTTGCTGAAGAGCAGGCAGGATACCTTGCAGGTTATGCAGCAGTTAAAGATGGTTACAAAAAATTAGGCTTCATGGGCGGAATCGCTGTTCCTGCAGTAGTTCGTTACGGATACGGATTCGTTCAGGGCGCTGACGCAGCTGCTAAAGAATTAAACATCACAGGTGTAGAAATGAACTATACTTATGTTGGAAACTTTGATGCAACTCCAGAAAATCAGGCATTAGCTGCTTCTTGGTTCAGTGAAGGAACAGAAGTAATCTTTGGTTGTGGTGGAGCAGTTGGTAACTCTGTAATGAAAGCTGCTGAAGCTAAAAAAGCAAAAGTTATCGGTGTTGACGTAGACCAGTCTCCAGAATCTAAAACAGTTATCACTTCAGCTATGAAGAACTTAGGAAAAGCTGTATATGATGCTATTGATTCTGTATACAATGACAAATTTGAAGGCGGAATCGCAGTAAACTTAGATGCATCCGTTGACGGAATTCAGTTACCAATGGAAACATCTACATTCAAAGATTTCTCTAATGATGATTACAAAGCTTTATTCGAGAAATTAGTTGATGGTTCTGTTAAAGTATTAAAAGATGATGCTGCTACATCTGCAGATCAGTTAACAACAACTGTTGTTAAAGTTAATGTTGTAAAATAATTATGAAAAACAAGGTGTTACTGATTAAGTGTACAACTGCGTTGATTGGGATTTTCCTGATTGGCGCAGGGGTTGCATTTAATGCAATGGCACAGTTAGGCAATGATCCAGTGGGTATTTTTTATGATGGCGTAAGAAATACCCTGGGTCTTACCGCAGAACAGTTAGGAATTGCTTCCTATCTTGTAAATGGAGCACTTGCGGTACTGCTACTGTTCATTGGTAGATCATTTTTAAATTTAGGTACGTTGATTTATATCATACCCTACGGAACATTTGTAAAAGTAGGTGGAATTATTTACCAGCAGCTGTTTCCTCATCCTGATTTATTAGGACGGATTGTGGCAGTTGTGATTGGTTGTCTTGGGATTTTTATAGGAGTTGCAATTTTCATTGCAATGAGTGTGGGAGTAGATCCAATGACGGGTGTGACACTTGTGATTGGAAAAAAATTAAACTGGGAATATCGAAAAGCAAAAATTCTATTTGATATTTCATTAGTGATCCTTGGGGTACTTTTGGGCGGAAAATTAGGAGTTGTGACAGTGATTGTAGCATCAATCGGAGGCCCGGTTGTGCAGTTAATTGCTGAGCAAATCGAAAAATTTTATCAAAAGAAAATATTTTGTAGATTCGAAGAAGAGAACGAAGAAATAGCCAGTTAACAAAAGCTAGAAGAGTTGGAGAGGATTATGGAACAGGGATATTTACATCAGGTATTGCCGTTTTTAAAAGACTTAAAAGCGGATCGTAGAAAACTGATTGAAGAATACTTTAATAGTGCACCAGTTTGGCTGATGGATTCCTTTCAAATAATCAAAATGGATAAGAACGTGACTTTTATCCGTGAAAACACACCCGTAGAAATGGTTTATATTATTGGAGAAGGAACCATTCGCGCGGTGGATTTTAGAATTTTTGGAATACGTTATGAATTTATGCGTTTTTCAGGAATTTATGCAATGGGTGGAATGGAAGTAGTGATGGATTTGGAAACATACCGAACAACATTACAAACTGCAACACCTTGTATTATGATTGCGTTACCAAGAAAACAATTTGCAAAATGGCTGGAGACAGACATCAAAGCGTTAAAACAGGAAGCAAAGGCAATTGGCGAATATTTGCTGGAAGACGGAAGACGAGGCAGAGCCTTGCTCTTTATGCAGGCCAGCGATCGGCTATGTATGCTTTTTGTTGATAAATATGAAGATGATGCAAGCAATGGCATCTTAACAATAACAGAAACCAGACAGGAAATTGCTGAAGAATCTGGGTTATGTGTTAAAACAGTAAATCGAGCAGTGAAAAAACTGGAAGAAGATAAAATTATTAGCCGTAATGGAAACAAAATAATAATCGATCGGAATCAGTATCTGAAAATGCAGGATCTAGTTGCACAGATTATTGATCAGTAAGGAAGGACGATACTATGAATGAACAGTACAACAAACTAAAAAGATGCTACGATAGCGTAAAAGAAAAAATCTCCTTTGAACCAAAGATTGGAATGATTCTAGGTTCTGGATTAGGAGATTATGCAGATAGTATTCAGATTGTAGAAACGTTGGATTATTCGGATATTGAAGGATTTCCAT
>JAGOGN010000192.1 GCA_017996675.1 Lachnospiraceae bacterium
TTTTTTGTTCCTGATCATTCTATCGTTTCTCCTCTATATTTAAAAATTGATTTTCTTTGAACTTATTTAGTTGTATTTATAAAATCCCTCACCCGAGCTCTCTCCCAATTTCCCTTCCGCAATGTACTGATTTAAAATTGCTTCCATCGCTTTGAAGTTATATGGCATCATCATTTTTTTCAATAGTGGGGAAAACAGTCCTGGAACACTCTGATATTGATGAACAATATTATAGGCTGTGGTAAGTCCTACGGTATCAAATATCTGGAAAGGGCCTTTTGGCGCACCAGTACCGTGTGTCCAAGCGGTATCAATACTTTTAGGGTCCGAAACACCAGCCGCATATAAATCCAACCCACTAAGCAAAAATGGAACCAACATAGAATTCAAAAGATATCCATTCTTTTCCTTCAGAACAGGTAACGCTATCATTCGAATGTCATTGGCAAATTGCATGATTTCATCGAAATACTTCTGCTCTGTCTTGCTATGACCCATAACTTCCGCTGTATTATTTTTCCAAATTGAATTTGCAAAATGAAGTGATAAATATTTTTCAGGTCTTCCTGTATATTTTGCGAATGCAGAAGGAAGTAAGGTAGATGAATTTGTCACCAACACTGTTTTTTCAGGCATCAAAGGTGCTAATGCTTTATAGAATACTACTTTGTCGTCTGGATTTTCCGACATGGATTCAATCACTAAATCTGCGTCCTTTACAGCTTCTTTCATATCAAGTTCTAATTTGATATCTTCGTATGCGCGATTTACCCTTGCAATCAGCTCTTCTTTATTAAAGCTATCTTCATCCGAAATCCCGGCACACCACGGACCTTCACCAGTTGCCATTTTTTCAATTGCTTCTAAATAAGTCTCTTTTAATTTATCAATCTTCGGTTGAGTTCTGGAAATGGAACCTTCACTTCTCAACCATATCGTTGCATGAAATCCACAAAATGCTGCCTGGAATGCAATTTGACTTCCCAGAACACCTCCGCCACCAATTACAATGTTTGAATACTTCATATAAAATCCACCTTTCTTTTAATTATCTATCATTATTCTATCACAAAAGGATTATTCTATAAACATTTTTCTTTTTATCGCGAAAAAAAAACATGTAGCAACCACTATTCATTTAACAATTAGCTTTTGCAAAAAATCGTTCTAAATTAGCAGGTATTTCATATACGTCTGTCTGTGGCACCTCTTTTTTTATAGAGTCTTGTTCCGAATAAATGTATTTCAAAATTGCATTAATAATCATTTCCTTCGGTGGTTCCGTATAATCTGTTCCCTCGTACGTCCACACTCTACAATCTACTTCATCCCCACATAAATCACCGCACTCTTTACAGGAAGATTCTTTTACTTCCATAGAAATGTCCATTCCATTAATTCGTATAGTTGGTGAACTGACAAATTTGTATTGATATGCTAATTCTCTTGTGTTGACATTTACTTTATTGACCGAAATTTGATACCCTGCTGCCTTAAGAACCTGTGAAACATCTTGAATTGCTTGATCTAAATTACTCTCTGTTCCCTGGCATCTTTCGCACACACTTAAATCAAGATATAGGAAATCAATCTTCACTTCTTTATTCGTTTCCTGACTACAACAGCAGCTCTGGCTCTGACAACAACAGTTTTGCTCTGCCATATTACTCACCATCTCTCTCTTTCGATAATAATGTAACAGCTTCTTCTACTTTTAAAACTTTTCCATAGGAAACAACTTTTCCATTTACGACCAGGGCAGGAGTAGTCATAACTCCATATGCGGCAATCGCACTAAAATCTGTCACGTGATCAATTGATACATCCATTCCCAATTGTTCCATTGCAATTTTTACATTTGCTTCTAAATCATTGCATTTTGCGCAACCAGATCCAAGTACCTTTACAGATGCACCTTCGTGAATTTCAGCTGTAGCTTTTTCAATTTCCTCTGATCCACAACCACAACCGCAGCAACAACACTCTTTTTCTTCGTTTTTCTTATCTTTTCCAAATAATCCCATTTTCATATTCCTTCTTTCTTAAACTTTTTCGTATTCATATATATCGATATGTATAGTTTAACTATCATATCGATATTTGTCAATTTATTTTTGAGAAAATGATCATATTTTACCTCTTCCATTTTCATAATATTGTCCTCCTATTCATATTTTGTTCACGTTTTATTCAATAATAATGGGTATATTTAATTCTGTATATATGATATATTTTTATAAATTTATACTATTATAATGATTTACTACAACTTAATCAACATACAATTGCTCACGGAGGTAGTCGTTATGAAAAAATTAGTCGGTGGAGCTCTTATCTTGCTTTTGTGCATCAGTATTTTCGGTTTTGCGTCCACTAATGGATGTACGCCAGAAATAAATCAGTCAATTTCCGAAGAAATTAAGCTATCCAATATGGAAAAGGATGATTATTTTAAGAGCCCGCCATTGGAAGAATGGGGTCTTGGAACAGTTATCTCAAAACAAGTCAGTCTCAATACCGATTATGACTGGTATATTGATCAGATGCACACTGGATACAACTCCGATAGTAATTGTGGACCAGCTTGTACGATCATGGCAGCCAAATGGTCATCAGAAAATTTCCCTAAATCTGTTGTAGATGCCAGAAATTCTGCACGCAATGTCAACGTCGGCGGATGGTGGTATATTAAAAATATACACGCTTTTCTCATTAACAACAACATTCCTTCTTTCCGTGATCATGTTCTTTCAATCGATAAAGCCATTTCAGAAATAGATAAAGGCAATATTATAATTGTCAATATTTACACCGGGTATATCACTCGAAATAAGCATAATGAACAGCGCACTGGAAGATTTTATAACGAAGAAACAGGACATTTTATCATTCTAAAAGGTTATCGTGTCGTTGATAACAAACTCTATTTTGAAGTTTATGATCCAAACAACTATGAGCGTTACTATGCAGACGGTACTGAAAAAGGAAAAGACCGGTACTATTTAGCAACTGAGGTTATTCGTGCTGTTAGTAACTGGTGGGATGAATTTCTGATTATATCCAAGCACTAGATCTTTTTAATAATATAAGAGCCATTTCACAGGAACTCCCAGGAAATGACTCTTTCTTTTATTTTTTCATTGCAGTATATCCGATAGCTACAGTCCACACGTACGCACATGTTTTTGGAATCATTAACATTCCAATCAGCGGATTGACATCTGCCCATAGCACTACGGGTATATAGAAAGCAAAGCTCAATACAATTGTTAACCACATATGCCGGAACGAGTGATCATGCATTTCTTTCGCCTTTTTATAAAAAAGTATGATAATCATTATTCCCATAATTGCAAAAGGAATATTTCGGTAGATCCCCCACGTTAAAGAAGGAGTTTTACTGATCCATTCATTTTGTGGAAAAACGCACAGAATAATGCGAATAATCGCAAGTCCGTAAACCAGTACTGTAAGTGACTTTAATCCACTAACCTGATACCGCTTTCTCCATACATAATAAAGAATCACATAAAAAATCGTCATTGTGATTGATGTAATGAATTTACCTATACCAAGCACAACTGTATAGTTTTCTAATCCAGTTGTGCAAAGTGCAATGGCACGTGGCACTAGGTGAAAAGAATCTCCCGCTCCTAACAC
>JAGOGN010000193.1 GCA_017996675.1 Lachnospiraceae bacterium
CAGATTCATAAAATTTTTTATATCTGATATTTGTAATGCGATCATTTGTTTACTCCTTTGAATAGATTCATTATAATATGATTCGGTGCGGTTGTAAAAGAATATTTTCTATAGTAAAATAGAGGGATAATATAAAGGGGGTAGTCAGAATGACACAGCAAGAGATCAACAAAAAGTTATTTGATTTATTAAACAAAAGCGTAAGCCCATTTCATACTGTTATGGCATCAGAGGAACAATTACGAGAGGCAGGATTTGAAGAATTACAGATGAGCCAGTCTTGGGTGATTGAACCAAAGGGGAAGTATTATCTGAAACATCATGATTCTTCTTTAGTTGCATTTACAGTTGGAGAACGTGCAGCATATGGCGGAGCTTTCCGTATTGCAGCAGCGCATACCGATTTTCCTTGCCTTCATCTGAAACCAAGACCAGAAGTTACATGTGAATCTTATGGACAGGTTAATATTGAGGTTTATGGTGGAGCAATTTTAAATACATGGCTGGATCGTCCGCTTTCGATGGCTGGTAAAGTGGCATTAAAGAGTGCTGATATTTTCCATCCGGAAGTTCGCTTTTTGGATGTGAAGGACAAGTTATTTACGATTCCAAATCTTGCGATTCATATGAATCGTGAAGTAAATGATGGAGTCGCTTTAAATAAACAGGTAGACATGCTTCCTCTTACAACAATTGTGAAAGACGAATTGGAGAAGAAGAATTTTATGATGTCTTACCTTGCAAAGAAATTAGGATGTGAGATCGAGGATATTTTGGACTATGAATTATTTATTTATTGTGCAGAGGAACCTTGTTATATTGGAATGAATGAGGAATTTATTTCTGCATCCAGACTGGATGATGTAAATAGTATTCAGGCCTTGATTTCTGGACTCATCGAAGGAACGAATGCGAATGGATACAATATGATTGCATTATTTAATCACGAAGAGATTGGAAGTAGTACCAAACAGGGTGCTGGGTCTGCACTATTAAATTCTATTATCGAAAAAATATTGATTGCAAACGGAAGAACCCCAGAGCAGGTAATCGAAAGCATGTATGATAGCATTTTGTTATCAGTGGACGTTGCACACGCACTACATCCAAATAAACCTGGTAAGATGGACATTACCAATAAGCCAGTTTTAAATGGTGGAATCATCATTAAAGAGGCATGTGCACAGACTTATGCAACAGATTGCGAAGCAGTAGCAATTGTACAGCAACTTTGCCAGGCTGATGACATTCCATTTCAGAAATTTGTAAATCGTTCCGATGAAAGAGGTGGCGGAACTTTAGGAGCAATTGCATCCGCACTGCTACCAGTGAAAACCATTGATGTTGGAGTTCCTTTGTTAGCAATGCATTCTGCGAAAGAACTGATGGGCGCAGATGATGAATATGCAATGTACCGCCTTGTACGTGCCTTTTTTTCAAAATAAGAAACTACTGTTAAAGAAAGGATCAATGAAAATGAGCCATACGAAAAGTGTCAAACAAATGATGAGTACCAATGGGATTACAAATTTGACGTATTATGTTTATGAACCAGAGAAAGAGCCAAAGGCAATGGTCCAGATTTCACACGGGATGTGTGAATATGTGGAACGATATGAGCCAATGATTGAGTATTTGACGAGTGAAGGATATCTGGTTTTTGGAAACGATCACCTTGGGCACAAAAATAGCGTTGCTACAGAAGCAGATTTGGGCTATTTTGGTACAACGGGTCAGGAATACCGCTTTATGTATCGCGATTTGATTACACTTGGTGAACAAATGAAAGCGTTGCATCCGGGATTGAAACTATTTTTGTTTGGTCACAGTATGGGATCTTTTTTGGCAAGAGCAGCAATTGTAAATTGTGAGGGAGTGTACAGTGGTGCCATTATTTGTGGAACCAGTGGTTCCAATCCTGCTTTGGGGGCTGGAAAAGTTGTCATTCGGATTGTAAGTGCTTTGAGAGGCAAGAGGGGAAGAAGTGCTTTGCTGACAAAGTTATTCTTTGGGACTTATAATAGTAAGTATGATCAGATTCGTACTCCACAGGACTGGTTGACTAGAGATGAACGAGTAGTAGATACCTATTTAAAAGATAAGTACTGTACATTTGTTTTTACTGCGAATGGGTATGAAAACCTAGCAAATCTTTTAGAGTATGTAACTGCAGATTCCTGGTATACTGCCTTGAATCCAGAGCTTCCTATCATGATCATTAGCGGTGAAATGGATCCAGTTGGTGGATGGAGTAAAGGAATCCTTGAAGTAGATGAAAAAATAAAAAAGACAGAACGAAAAGATTATTCCATGAAGATCTATCCACAGATGAGACACGAGATTCATAATGAATTAGGTAAGGAAGAGGTCTATCAGGATATTTTGAATTGGATGAATCAGCGGAGCTAGCAAGGAAAGAGAGGATACGATATGTTTGAAATGAATCAGTCCTATTTTATGGGGCAGTTCGAAGAACTGCTTGCCATTGACAGTACAACAGGAGATTTCAGACCGATTCAGAATTATGTAAAAGAACAAATCGAAGAAATGGGATATCAAAGTTATGAGACTCATAAAGGTGGCATCCTTGCAGATTTAGGTGGAACAGGTAATTCTTTGGTGATTACCGCTCATTTGGATGATATTGGGTTGATGGTGCGCTTTGTAAACCCAGATGGAACCTTAAGAGTGGCTAAAGTAGGTGGCTTAAGTCCAGAAGATGGACTGGGTGAAAATGTTAGAGTAAAGACCAGAGATGACAGAGTCTATACCGGTACAGTGCAGAAAAAATTTGCAAGTGTTCACGTGACAGAAGATGATGTGGCTGCAAAACCATTGGATTACGCTACCAATGTTGTAGTTGTATTAGATGAGGACGTGCATAACGCCGAAGAAACAAAGGCGCTGGGAGTAGATATTGGATGCTTTATTGCACTTGAACCAAGACTTCAGGTTTGTAATGGTTATATCAAATCACGTTTTATTGATGATAAAGTTTGTGGCGCGGTTCTTTTGGCTGCAATGAAGGAAATGAAAGAAAAAGGACTTGTTCCAAAACGAAATGTGAAAGCTTATTTTGGAATGTTTGAAGAAATTGGACATGGAACAAGCTGGGTGCCAGAAGATACCAAAGATATATTGGCTCTTGATATTGCATGTGTTGGACCAAGTCAGAATTCAGATGAAAAGAAAGTATCTATTTTTGCAATGGATTCCAGGTTTCCTTATCACTATGAAATGTCAAATGAAATCATTGATGTGGCTAAAAAATGCGGTGCAGATTATGTGATTGATGTATTTACACCACACTATGGTTCTGACGGAAACACCACTGTTTTGGCAGGCTATGATGTTCGCCATGCTGGAATGGGACAGGGAACCAGTGTCAGTCATGGATATGAAAGAACTCATATTGATGGGGTGAAGAATTTATATAATTTATTGCTTTCTTATTTGATGGCATAAAGATTACAGGTAAGTGACAATCATTTTAATGCCACTTACCTGTATTTTAATGCCACTTAATGTGATTCTATGTACAAAAATGAGGGAATGTTTATAATGAACTTATGTTGAAGGGAACGAGGGGCAGGAGAAGAGAATGAAGATTCGTATTGAGGTAATCCCAGAAATCGGAGAAACTGAAATT
>JAGOGN010000035.1 GCA_017996675.1 Lachnospiraceae bacterium
TGTCGGAGGGACATTCAGCAATTGGGCCTTGCAGCAGATGAATCTCCAAAATGACCTTTGGACAAAGAATAATGTTGTTTTCTCGGCAGGAGACCACGAACTGAAATTTGCCAATACATCCAACTGGTCAGGAAACGATTGGGGAAATGCAACAGGAACCGACGCCTATGCACAACTTACAACGGGTGGGGGAACCAATATTAAGTTCAATTTGGCTTCTGCCGGTAATTACAACATCCTATTCAATGATATGACATTGGCTTATCAAATCTATAACAGCCTTGCAGTGAATGATATTGATAAAAAATATCTATCGATCTATCCGAATCCTGCTGATAGCAACATATTCATCTCCTCAGAAAAAGAAATAATCAGAAGCTATGAGATCTATGATATGACAGGAAGATTGATCAGGTCCCAAAAAACAGATCGCAAACAATGTGAGATCAATGTTTCAAAGATGACCAAGGGAAATTATATCCTAAATGTAAATCTTAAGAGCAGAATTGTAGGACAAAAAATTATAATCAAATAAATAAAAACCCCAATTATAAATGAAACCAAAATTTTTGAGAAGCACCATTGCGATAGCAGCAGTCTATTTTTCAGGAAATTTGTACGCACAGCAAGATACTGATACGTTACAGACAGAACAGAAAATAGAGGAGGTTGTAGTGATCGGATATGGTAAAGCAAAAGCAAAAGATCTTACAGGCTCAGTATCTGTAATTAATCTAGGGAAAGCAGGAAACCAACCTGTTGCAGATATAGGACAAGCTATCCAAGGACGTGCTTCCGGTGTTACTGTTGTCAATTCCGGTGAGCCGGGCAGCAATGTTACATTCCGTATCCGTGGGACTGGAACTATCCAGAACAATAATCCTTTGATCGTGGTAGATGGGATGCCACTGAACGGCGGACTCAACCAGATCAATATGAGCGATGTAGAATCCATTAACATTCTGAAAGATGCCTCATCTACTGCCATCTATGGTTCTCGTGGTGCCAATGGTGTTGTGATTATTACAACAAAACGTGGAGCAAAAGGCGGAATCCTGAATTTTGATACCTTCACAGGAATCCAAAGTGTGAGCAATATGATAAAAGTTTTGGATGCATCGCAATATGCCCAGCTTAATAATGAGATGCTTACCAATGCAGGGATGTCAACCAATCCGGAATTTGCAAACCCTGCATCATTAGGAAAAGGTACAGATTGGGTAGATGCGCTTTTCAGCCCGGCTTTAATATCAAATTATTCTTTGTCATATGGAGACCGATCCGAGAAAAGTAACTTATATGTTTCTACAAGTTATTTCAATCAGAAAGGGGTGGTTCTCAATACAAATTATGACAGATATATTGTTCAGTTAAACGGAGATACCAAAATAAAACCTTTCTTGAAAATCGGGAACAGTGTGAAATTACAACACGATCTTAAAAGAAGCGGTTCTTATGATATCAAAGGAACAATACTTTCTTTACCAACCAGACCTATTTACGATGCAAATGGTGGATGGGCAGGCCCGGGAAGCAATCCTATGCTTTACGGCGATATAGATAACCCGATAGGGAAAGCAACCATTGTAGAAAACTCTACAAAAGGATACAACATTCAGGGAAATATCTATGCAGAAGCCGAAATTATCAAGGATTTGAAATTCAAATCTTTAGGTGGTATGGAAGCGAACCTTTGGTACACAAGAACTTGGTCTCCAAAATACCAATGGGGTGTAAAATCTCAGGAAAATTCTTATTTGTCAGAAGGTTCTAACAGAAGTATTACGCTTCTTTGGGATAATACTTTGACTTATGACAAAACTTTTGGTGAACATCACGTCAATGCAGTTGTAGGAAGCAGTGCCCAGAACAATCAGTATAACTATCTAAATGCATCGGTACAAAAATTCCCTAGCGAAAGTACACAGCAGATAGACAACGGTATTTTGCAACCAGTGCAACACGGAAACGCATCTGAGTGGGCAATTATGTCATACCTAGGACGTGTAAACTACAGTTTTGCAGATAAATATTATCTAACAGGAACTATCCGTAGAGATGGATCTTCAAGATTTGGAGTAGATAACAGATGGGGATGGTTTCCATCGGCAGCTTTGGCTTGGAGGATCTCAAATGAAAATTTCCTCAAGGATTCCAAAACAATCAACAACCTGAAACTTAGACTGGGTTACGGGATCACGGGTAATCAGGAGATCGGTAATTACTCCTTCTCATCGTCATACAATACGTATTTGTACAACTTCAATAACACTTATGTAAGTGCAGTTTTACCAACTGTTTTACCAAACCCGGATGTAAAATGGGAAGGACAGGAGCAGTATAATGCAGGTTTTGACCTAGATATGTTCAACAACAGAATTAGTTTGATTGTAGATGGATATATCAAAAACACAAATGATATGCTTGTGCCGATGTCGGTACCTGTAACATCTGGTTACTCTGATGTTTATGTTCCGTCTATCAACGCTGGTAAAATCCAGAACAAAGGGATTGAAGCCACTTTATCTACCAAAAATTTTGTTGGTGAAAACTTCAAATGGTCTACAGACGCTGTTTTTTCTTATAACAAAAATAATGTAGAAAGCATCAATAGTGAGACACCAATTATCACAGCAACTGGTGGGCTCAATAGCACCATTGGACAAATACAGAACGGTTATCCGGTTAATATTTTCTATGGTTATGTTACGGCTGGAGTTTTCCAAAATCAGACAGAGGTTAATAACTACGCTGTTCAGATGCCGGGATCTAACCCTGCTACAAGCACGGCTCCTGGTGATATCAGGTTCAAAGATCTAAATAATGACGGGGTCATCAATGATAAAGACCGTACGATTATCGGAAACCCAAATCCAAAATTCACATTCTCACTTAACAATACATTTACTTACAAGAATTTTGATTTAACAATTTTCTTACAAGGTAGCTATGGTAATGATATCTTCAATGCCAACAGAATGTATACAGAGTCTATGTCTGTAATTAATAATCAAAACGCATCTGTACTAGGAAGATGGACAGGTGAGGGTACTAGCGACGATATGCCAAGAGCAATCTACGGAGATCCAAACCAAAACTCCAGAGTTAGCGACAGATTTATCGAGGACGGATCATATATCAAGATCAAAAACATCAACTTAAGCTACACACTTCCCAAAGGTGCTTTCGGTCAGAATTTCAGCCTGATCAAGGTGTTTGTTTCTGCACAGAATCTAGTGACCTGGACCAAATATTCAGGCTTTGATCCGGAAGTGCCGGTAAATGGCATCGACAATGGAACTTACCCTATTACAAGAACTGTTTCTTTAGGACTTAATGTTGGATTTTAAAAATTAAAAACAATGAAAAAGATAAAAATAGCAATATTCGCACTCATCGCACTTACAGCTGTGAACTGCAGTGACGATTTTCTGGATAAAACCCAGCCAGATACCATAAATACCAGTAATTATCCACAGACTGGAGAAGAGCTTATAACTTTGGTCAACGGAGCTTACCAGCCGTTACAGCGTCCAAAGCTTTATAATATGAGAATGTGGACCACAGATATCTTCGCCGGAAACAGTATTGTTGGAGCTGGCGGCGGCGATGACGGTATCGAGACCATACAGCTTTCCAACTTTGTGACAAGCACCGATAATCAAGGTGTTTTGGATCTTTGGAGAGGGCCTTGGCCGGGAATCCTTTCTTCTAATATTATCATTAAAACAGCCCCAACACTGAATATTGATGATGCCGTAAGAAATAAATGCTTAGGAGAGGCCTATTTCCTCAGGGCTCATTATTATTTTATCCTGGCTACATTCTTTGGCGATGTACCTTTGGTTACAGAACCGCAGGACGTGAACGGAGATCTTTATCCGACAAGAGCACCAAAAGCGGAAATTTACAATCTGATCGTTTCCGATCTGGAAAAGGCGATCCAATTGCTCCCGACAAAACAGCAATATGGCGACAGTGATAAAGGCAGGGCAAGCAAAGGTGCTGCTATTGGAGCTTTGGCAAAGGTAAATCTTACACTCGGCAATTGGCAAAAAGTAGTAGATCTTACCACTCAGCTAGAAGGAATGGGCTATGCTCTTAATAGCGATTATTCCGATAACTTCAACATCAATACAGAAAACTCTATAGAATCTCTTTTCGAAGTGCAATATGCATCGGACGGAGGATATGATTTCTGGAGCAATGAGAATCAGTCATCCTGGACCAGTACATATATGGGACCGCGCGGATCCAATTTCGTAGGAGGAGGCTGGGGTTGGAACCAGCCGACCCAGGAATTTGTCGACAGCTATGAGGCCAATGACAAAAGGAAGGATAAAACCATTTTCTACCAGGGTTGCCCGGATTATGATGGCAAAGAGTACAAAGCAAGCTATTCCCTCACAGGATATAATGTAAGAAAATTCCTTGTGCCCTTATCTGCATTTCCTTCTTATGACAACAGTCCGCTTAATTTTCCGGTAATGCGTTATTCGGAAGTTTTATTGATGAAGTCAGAAGCGCTTAATGAGTTGGGACAGACTTCGCTTGCATTGGTTCCCCTCAATGCTGTGAGAACAAGAGCAGGATTGGCAAAACTTACCTCCGGACTTTCGCAAACTGCATTTCGTGACAAAGTATTGCACGAGAGAAGGATGGAACTGGCTTTTGAAGGTCAAAGATGGTTTGACCTTGTACGTACAAACAATGGGCAATACGGATTAGATTTTCTCCATTCCATTGGAAAGACCAATGCTACTACCAAGCATCTTCTCCTCCCGATCCCTCAGATAGAAAGAGACAGAAATCCCAACCTTACCCAGAATCCTGGTTATTAATAACAGTAATTATCCTAATTATGAAAACAAAATCTAACATAAAAAATTGGAGCAAAAAATTATTTTGGATCGTTCCTCTTATTTTCCTTGGCATTTTTGCCTGTCGGGAAGAGCTGGCCTCAGAAGAATTTGAGATAAGTGAACTCTCGGTTAAAACTTCGGATATCAACGAATTGCTTCCGGCAATGTATAATTCCAAATTCAACTTCAGCTGGACACCTGCGAATAATCAAGGCACAAGTTCTGCAATTTCTTACAAACTAGAGATTGATAAAAAAGAAAATAATTTTTCTAACTCTCAAACTTACGAAATTGGAAAAAATATTTACTCGTATGACATCTTGATCGGTGATCTCAACACATTGCTTATTGACACTTATGGTGCAACTCCTGATACAGATATTACAATGCAGGCAAGAGTAACAGCTACATTTGCAGATAGTTCTGTAAAATCTCAAAGTTCCGCTGTAGATTTCACGTTGAAGCCATATAAGCCTTTTACCAACACTTTATATATTGTTGGAGATGCTACTCCAAACGGATGGGATATTACGCAAGCGACGGCACTTACAAAAAGTACCAGCAATCCTGCTGAGTTTGTTTATTATGGACAGCTGAAATCCGGTAACTTCAAATTTGCGACCTCTCAGGAGAGCTGTTGGTGTCAGGATTTCTACACGAGAGATTCCAATGACGAAACAAAAATGGTTTACAGCGTAGGGGGGAGTGGTACAGATTTGCAATGGACAATTGATAATCCAAGCTTATACAAAGTTACTGTGAATGTTTTGACATTGAGCATCAAAATAGAAAAAATGGACGGACCTCAGTTCAATGATGTTTGGATTGTTGGTGATGCATCTCCAAGTGGATGGGATGTAGATAATCCTGTGGCGTTAAAACAAGATCAGAGCAATCCATTTATTTTTACATTGGAGTGCAGCCTTAAAGAAGGAAACTTCAAATTTTTGACAGGTACAAAAGGCGAATGGTGTGGAGAATGGTACCGCCCATTGGTAGATAATCAAGACCTAGTCGCTACAGGAATGGCGCAAAACTCAGGCTGTACTGTAGATAACAGATGGAAAGTGAGCGCGGCAGCATCCGGAAGATATTTGATCACGATTAATACCGCAAATAATACCATCAAGTTTGAGCCTGTAAATGTCTATATGATTGGTGATGCCACTCCAAACGGATGGAATATGGGCACTCTAACGCCAATGCAGAAAAACGGAAGCATTTACACCTGGACCGGTAACCTTACTGCAGGATCTTTCAAGTTCACCAAATTCAATACAACGTGGTGCGACGGAACAGAATTGGTTGCAATGACTCAGGATCAGAGCATTTCCAACACAAGTTTCCAGGAGAGGATAAAATGTGCAGGAGGCGATGCAACAGACCTTAAATGGAAAGTCAATTCTGCCGGTAATCACACGATTACCTTGAATCTCGATACTAATACACTTAATATTCAGTAATTTTTTCTTATCAAAGATCACACGGCAGCAATTGCCGTGTGATTTTAAAATAATACAACTGATTTTTCAAATAAACTGGAAGTATCTGGAAAGTTATTGTTAAAAAAGTAAAAAATGAAAATCAATAAACAATTTTTTCTTTTCATAGGTCTGTTTTTTTCTTCATTAATATTTGCCGGCGAGATCACCTCGTTTACAAAAAAAGGAAATGAGGTCACTTTTAACTGTAAGGACGGTTCAAAATTATCATTAACCATCAACAGTAGTTCTGTCGTGAAAGTTTGGTTTGATCAGTCAGGCAAATTCTCCCGTCAGAATCCTTCTTTCGCTATCGTTAATGACCAATTGGAAAATGTGGGAGATATATCAGTGAACGAAGAACCTTCTGCCTACGAGATCTTTACATCAAAAATTAGGATTAGAGTGAACAAGAATCCTATGCAATTGCAAATTTTCGACAAATGGCAAAAGCTGATTTTCAGTGATTTTAATGAAAAGGGACACGTTCCCAGCGGGAAAAGCGTAAAATCCTATAAAAACCTCAGAAGTGATGAGCAGTTTTTTGGCTTGGGCGAAAAAACAGGAACACTTAACAGAAGAGGAAAAAACTATAAAATGTGGAACAGCGACAAACCTTGTTACTCCACCACAGAAGACCCGATTGCCAAGAGCATTCCGTTTTTTATGAGCAGTTACAATTACGGGATCTTCCTGGATAATACCTACAAAACCGAATTCAAATTCGGGACAGAATCTCAGGATTATTATTCCTTTGAAGCACCCGATGGAGCCTTTGTATATTATTTCATCTTTGGAAAAGACTATAAGGATATTCAGAAACAATACATTACGTTAACAGGAAAACCTATCATGCCTCCAAAATGGGCTTTGGGTTTTGCACAAAGTCGCGGATTGTACACGAAAGAAGATCAGGCTTTGGAAATTGCAGCAGAATTCAGAAAACGTCAGATCCCGATCGATATTATTTATCAGGATATTGGCTGGACTCAGAATCTTCAGGATTTCGAATGGCGAAAAGGAAATTACAAAGATCCCAAAAGAATGCTCAAAAAATTGAGATCCAATGGTTTCAAAATGATTGTTTCCCAGGATCCGGTTATTTCCAAAAAAGACAACAAACAATACATCGAAGCCAATAAACTGGGGTATTTTGTAAAAGATATCCGAACTGATAAAACTTACGAAATGCCTTGGC
This sequence comes from Lachnospiraceae bacterium, assembly GCA_017996675.1. Next base: position 7,542 of record JAGOGN010000035.1, read on the forward strand.
CTTGGGGTGGAAATTGTGGAGTAGTAGATTTTACAATTCCGGAAGTTGCAGATTGGTGGGGAAAATACCAACAAAAACCTTTGGACGACGGCGTTAGCGGTTTTTGGACGGATATGGGAGAACCGGCATGGAGCAACGAAGAAGATGTGGACCGCCTGAATATGAAACACAAGATCGGGATGCACGATGAGATCCATAATGTTTTTGGATTGACCTGGGACAAAGTGGTGAAAGAACAATTCGAAAAACGAAATCCAAACAAACGGATCTTCCAGATGACACGTTCGGCCTACGCAGGTTTGCAGCGCTATACTTTCGGCTGGACCAATGATAGCGGGAATGGTAACGATGTTCTTGATGGCTGGGCTCAAATGGAAAATCAGGTGGCTGTAGGGATATCTGCCGGTTTAGGTGGAATCCCGTTCTGGACGACCGATATTTCCGGGTATTGCGGAGACATCACAGATTATCCTGCCATGGCAGAGCTCTATACAAGATGGATGCAGTTCGGGGTTTTCTGTCCTCTTAGCCGTGCGCATCACGAAGGTGACAATGCTGTGGAGCCTTGGATGTTCGGCGAGGTAGCGGAGAAAAATGCAAAAGCAGCAATTGAACTGAAATACCAGCTTTTCCCTTATCTGTACACTTATTCCAGAAAAGCGCACGACACCGGATTGCCAATCACGAGAGGCCTTTTTATGGAATATCCAAAAGATCAGGAGGCGATCAGGATCGATAATCAATTTATGTTCGGGGAAGAAATTCTTGTCGCCCCGGTCCTGAAAAAAGGTGAGCGCGTAAAACGTGTCTATTTTCCCGAAGGCGAATGGATCGATTTCAATGATAAAAAAACAGAATATCTGGGTGGCGAAAAGCTGCCGTACAAAGCACCACTCAATACGATTCCGATTTTTGTGAAAAAAGGTTCGATTGTTCCGATGATGCCCATTATGCAATACATTGGCGAGAAGAAAGATTATCCTGTGACCTTCCATATTTTCCCAAATTATGAGGATGAGAAAGCAAGTTTTACGCTTTACGAAGACGAGGGCGAAAATCAGGATTATCTGAAAAATATTTTTTCGTTAACCAATATCATTTGCACAACGGTTTTAAACGGTTACAATATTGATATTTCACCAGATGATAAAGGTTTTCATCAGTCTGATAAAAGAAATTTTGTTCTCAGTATTTTGAGTGATAAAAAGCCAACTTCGGTTTCCATCAACGGAAATTTGATAACATTGGCTCCGATAGAAAAATTGAATATAGAGACTGATTTTTCACAACAATGGAGCTGGGATGAAAACGGAAAAAAATTGCTGGTGAAAACACCGGATCAAAGAAAGAAAATAAATATTAAAATAAATAATTAGTAGAATGAAGAAGTTATTGTTGCTTATTGCATTAAGTTTTATTGCCCTGATCTCCGCACAGGAACTGAGATCTCCGGATGGAAAATTTATAATGGATTTTTCAATTCAGAATGGTGGTGTCCCAACCTACAAACTTAGTTATAAAGGCAAAGAAGTTATTAAACCAAGCAAACTTGGACTGGAGCTGAAAACAAAAGATGTTCCTGAAAACGATTCCAAAAACTCACTGTACAGCAACTTTGAGGTCGTTGGGTCAAAAACCGCCATTTTCGATGAAACCTGGCAACCGGTTTGGGGCGAATCCAAAAATATCCGAAACCATTACAACGAGATTTTAGTGGATCTCAAACAGAAAGGTACAGACCGGCTGATGAATATCCGTTTTCGTTTGTTTGATGACGGTTTGGGTTTCCGTTATGAGTTTCCACAGCAAAAGAATCTGGTTTATTTCACTATCAAAGAAGAGCGTACGCAGTTCGCAATGACTGGTGACCATACGGCTTACTGGATTCCGGGAGATTACGATACTCAGGAATATAATTATACCACTTCAAAGCTTACAGAAATCCGTGGATTGATGGCAAAAGCTTATCAAAAAGGGAATGCGTCGCAAACGGCCTTTTCACCAACCGGCGTTCAGACTTCATTGATGATGAAAACCAAAGAGGGTGTTTATATCAATCTACACGAGGCAGCTTTGATCGACTATTCTTGTATGCATCTGAATCTGGATGATAAAAATATGGTTTTTGAATCGTGGTTAACACCGGATTCTCATGGTGACAAAGGAAAAATGCAGGCACCTCGCCATACACCTTGGAGATCGATCATCGTAAGCGATGATGCAAGAAATATCCTGGCCTCTAAAATGACCTATAACCTGAATGACCCAAGTAAGATCGCAAATACATCGTGGATCAGACCAACAAAATATGTAGGTGTTTGGTGGGAGATGATCTCCGGAAAAAGCAGCTGGGCTTATACAGACGAATTTCCGTCTGTTCAGTTAGGAATTACCGATTATTCCAAAGCAAAACCAAACGGAAAACACGGTGCTAACAATGCCAATGTAAGACGTTATATCGATTTTGCGGCTAAGAACGGATTTGATGCCGTTTTGGTGGAAGGCTGGAACGAAGGTTGGGAAGACTGGTTCGGGAATGACAAAGATTATGTTTTTGATTTTGTAACACCTTATCCGGATTTCAACATCAAAGATCTTAATGATTATGCCCATTCAAAAGGGGTTAAATTAATTATGCACCACGAAACTTCCGGTTCTATCCGTAACTATGAGCGTCATATTGATGCTGCGTACAAGCTGATGAACAAATATGGTTACGATGCTGTGAAAAGTGGTTATGTAGGAAATATTCTTCCGGTTGGAGAAACGCATTACAGCCAATGGACAAACAATCACTTTCAGTATGCGATTGAAAAAGCTGCTGATTACAAGATTATGGTCAATGCGCACGAGGCGGTTCGTCCAACGGGAATCGCAAGAACCTATCCTAACCTTATAGGAAACGAATCTGCCCGTGGAACAGAATATCAGGCTTTCGGAAATGATAGAAACAATCCAAATCACGTATCCATTTTACCATTTACAAGATTGATCGGTGGACCTATGGATTACACGCCGGGGATTTTCCAGATGGATGTGACCAACGGTTCTCACGTGAATGCAACCATTGCCAACCAATTGGCTTTGTATGTGACGATGTACAGCCCGTTGCAGATGGCAGCCGATTTCCCTGAAAATTATGAGAAATTCTCTGATGCTTTCCAATTCATCAAAGATGTAGCAGTAGATTGGGATGACAGCAAATATCTGGAAGCAGAACCGGGACAATACATTACCGTTGCCAGAAAAGCTAAAGGAACAGACAAATGGTTTGTAGGAAATGTTGGTGGTTACCAGCCGTTCACTTCCAAAATTTCTTTTGATTTCCTGGATGCCGGCAAACAGTATATTGCAACCATCTATTCTGATGCGAAAGATGCGGACTACCTTAAAAATCCACAGGCTTACAACATTCGTAAAGTGATTGTTACAAGCAAATCAAAATTGGAGCAGCTTACAGTTCCCGGTGGTGGTTATGCGATCAGCATTATTCCGGTGAAGGATAAAGCTGAGATCAAAGGTTTGAAATCACTCTAAGATAAAATTTTAATAATGTATAAAAACAGATTCAGCATCACGGTTATTTTGGTTTTTCTGTTTGTTTTAGCAGCCATTGCTCAAAGCAAAAGATCATTGTGGACGATTGATACAATGAACACCGAAAATTATGTAGGCGCACCCATTGCAAATGGAAAAATCGGGATTCTCCCTTGGAAAGAACCATTTTCTGTGCGGCACGTGATGCTGAATCACGTTTTTGATATTGGTGATGCCGGTGTCAACCAAGCGTTGCAAGGCATCAATCCTTTTCATCTGGAACTGTCTCTGGACGGGCAAAAAGTAGAGATGAGATCGGTAACCAACTGGAAACAGTCTTTAGACCTTAAAAAAGCAGTTCATACCACGTCTTTCATTATTCCGGGGAAAGCGGAAATCAAATACAATATCACAGCGTTGCGGAATCTGCCGTATTAAGGATTGATAGAGGTTGAAATCAAAGCTTTGGATAATATCCAGATGCAAGGTCTCAATATGATGGAAGCTCCAAACGGTTACAATGACATCAAAAAAAGAATTGTTTCTGCTTATGTAGGTTTGGACGGCGGTAAGGAGATCATTCTTCAAAGCGAAGCCTTGTCTTCGCACAAAGCACATCAGGTTTTTGCATCATCCGGATTTATTTTCGATCATAAATTATTCTAATGCTTTAGAAAATTCCAGGCTGAGTATTTCAC
>JAGOGN010000194.1 GCA_017996675.1 Lachnospiraceae bacterium
GCGTGGATTCTTATAAGGGATTGTTTCATTCGGAGTATCTGAGAATATTTGGAAATTCCTTAAAACTATCTTTTTTAACCACTGTATTATGCCTACTTATTGGTTATCCATTTGCATTTGCAATCGCTAGGGCAGATAAAAAATGGAAACCAATCCTGGTTATGATGGTTATGCTTCCATTTTGGATCAATTCGATGATTCGAATTTATGGATGGAATACCTTGCTTCGTTCGGAAGGAATTATTAATCATATTTTGATGGGATGGGGAATTACGAAAAGTCCGCTGGAGATGTTATATACAGATGGAGCAGTATTGTTAGGAATGGTTTATGATTTATTGCCATTTACCGTTTTGCCGATTTATACATCTATCGAGAAGCTGGATAACTCGCTTTTGGAAGCAGCAATGGATCTTGGAGCTGGGAAAAGACATTTGTTTAGTCGAGTAATCTTTCCTCTTACTATGCCAGGAATCTTTGCAGGGTCCATTCAGACATTTATTCCCTCACTTGGATTATTCTATATTGCAGATATGATGGGTGGAGCAAAGACCATGTATATTGGTAACTTAATCAAGAATCAGTTTATGTCAGCTAGAAACTGGCCGTTGGGTGCATCCCTATCGATTTTACTGATTGTAATCACACTGGTTCTCATGCGTTTATATACACGCGTTGGAAGCCTGGAAGATATGGTATAGGAGATGGCTATGGATGAGAGAAAAGCAAGAAATCGCATGAAGCCATTATCGATGCTGTATGTGGGTCTAGTGTATGCATTTTTGTATTTGCCAATCGTTGTGGTGGTATTGTTTTCATTTAATTCTTCAAAATTAAACATTCAGTTTGAAGGTTTTACGTTGGAGTGGTATTCTAAAATGTTTCAAAATGAACTTTTGATGAATGCATTTTGGAATACGATCATTGTGGCTGCAGTGAGCACTTTTTTGTCAACTACAATTGGAACACTTTGTGCAGTAGGACTGAATCGATTTGAATTTAAACTAAAAAAATTAGTGAGCACGACCTTATATATTCCAATTGTAATTCCTGAGTTGGTATTTGGTATTGCAATGCTTATTTTATTTTCGTCGATTCATATGCCAATGAATTTGTTTACGTTAATTGTCTCACATGTAACCTTTTCACTACCATTTGTGGTAATTACGGTTCGCTCAAGACTTGCTGGATTTGATCGTTCCATTGAAGAGGCTGCAAGGGATCTTGGAGCAAACGAAATCCATACTTTTTTCCGAGTGACGTTACCAATGATTGCACCTGGTGTAATTTCTGGCGCGATGTTGGCACTGACCTTGTCTTTGGATGACGTTGTAGTCAGTTTCTTCACTTCGGGTCCGGAAAGTCAGACTTTGCCGTTACGTATTCTTGGAATGGTGAAGAAGGGTATTAGCCCTGACGTGAATGCATTGTCCACACTGATGATTGTAGGTACGGTTTCGATTTTATTAATGACAACTTTAATCCAGAATAAGATGGAAAAAAGAGATGAAATAGAGAAATAAAAATATCTGGACTTTATAGAAGGTTTTCGCTATAATAGTTTTTGGATATGAAGTGAATGGGTTGATGTGAAAGAGGGATGGAATATGATTCGTCAAATAATTTTTCAACAATCAAATCAGAAGTTTTACGGGTAGTTCTTAGGAACTACCCGTTTGTTTTTTACTTCAACAAGTTAACACTTTAACAGAATAAAGTATTTTTTATAGGAGGTTTACATGAAAGTAATTATTACAGGACAGGATTTAACTTTAGATCAAATTGAAGACGTTGCCAGAAGAGGTGCGAGCGTAGAATTATCCCAAGAAGCAAGAGAAAAAGTACTTGAATCTAGAAAAGTAGTCGATGATATCATTGATCAAAAACGTGTCGTTTATGGTGTGACAACAGGATTTGGAAGTTTTTGTAATACGGTAATTCCAACAGAAGAATCAAAAATATTACAGAAGAATCTGATTATCACTCATGCAGTAGGAGCTGGAAATCCATTTCCAAGTGAAGTTGCAAGAACGGTCATGTTACTTCGTATTAACAATTTATCCAAAGGATTTTCAGGTATTCGTATGGAAACACTGGAAACTTTAATTGCGATGTTAAATAAAGGAGTTTCTCCAATTATCCCTGAAAAAGGATCTTTAGGTGCCAGCGGAGACTTAGCTCCATTGTCTCATATGGTTCTTCCAATGCTTGGACTTGGAGAAGCGGAATATGAAGGACAGGTTTATTCCGGTGAGAAAGCAATGGAATTGGCTGGAATTCCTACAATCGAATTAACAGAAAAAGAAGGTCTTGCTCTAATCAACGGTACTCAGGTTATGACAGCTGTAGGTGCTTTGACTATGATTGATACCATTAATCTTGTAAAAGTATCTGATATTGCGGTAGCAATGAGCTTTGAAGCACAAAGAGGAGTCATTGATGCTCTTCAGCCAAGAATGCATACTTGCAGACCTCATCAGGGACAGATTGATTCTGCTAGAATTTTTTCCCATTTACTAGAAGGAAGCAAAAATGTAACAAGACAGGCTGAAATCAAAGTACAGGATGCCTATTCCCTTCGTTGCGCTCCACAGGTTCACGGTGCAAGCAAAGATGCGATCAATTACGTAAAAGAACAAATTGAAATTGAAATCAATTCTGTTACTGATAACCCAATTATTTTTGGTGACACGATGGAAGGAATTTCCGGTGGTAACTTCCACGGACAGCCAATGGCATTAAGCTTTGACTTTTTAGGAATCGCACTTGCTGAATTAGCAAATATTTCCGAGAGACGTCTAGAACGTCTGGTTAACCCAGCTTTATCTGGACTGCCAGCATTCTTAGTAGAAAACGGTGGTGTAAACTCTGGATTTATGATCGTGCAGTATTCAGCTGCTTCTTTAGTTTCTGAAAACAAAGTGCTAGCTCATCCAGCCAGCGTAGATAGTATTCCTTCTAGTGCAAACCAGGAAGATCACGTTAGTATGGGAACCATTGCAGCAAGAAAAGCAAAAGAAATTATGGGTAACGTACGTAGAGTTCTTGCAATGGAATTAATGTGTTCTTGTCAGGCAATTGATTTAAGAGTGGACAAAGGAATGGGAATTGGAACCAAACCAGCTTATGAAGAAATCCGTAAAGTTTGCCCACATTTAGATGCAGACAGACCACTATATGAAGATATCAATCGTTGTGAAGAATTAATTATTAATAATGTACTTGTAGAAAAGGTTGAAGCTGCTGCAGGTAAAATCGAATTTTAATTAGGAGGACGAGTGAATGTTAAATAACCAAACAATTAAGGAAGCAATGACGATCAAATTAGATGATCAGTTGCCAGAATATCCAGTTTTTAAAGAAGGAATCAGACGTGCGCCAAAAAGAGAATTAACTCTTACTGACAGAGAAATTAAGCTTGCAGTTAAGAACGCATTACGTTATGTTCCTGAAAATTTGCATGAAACATTAGCACCAGAATTTTTAGACGAGCTTTTGACTATGGGAAGAATTTATGGTTATCGTTTTATGCCAAAGGATCGTATTTATGGCAGACCAATTGATGAATATAAAGGAAACTGTGTAGAAGGTAAAGCATTTCAGGTCATGATTGACAATAATCTGGATCA
>JAGOGN010000036.1 GCA_017996675.1 Lachnospiraceae bacterium
CCTCCAGCTTCATCTTATAAGCAAAAGCTTTTTCACTAGGTTTAATATGTTCTCTTTGCAGATTGCTGTCGATCATAGCAATTGTCGCTTCTGCATCATCCATCTGCATAACCATTACAGGAACCGTATCAACACCTGCCCATTCACAGGCAGCCTTTCTTCTATGACCTGCAATAATCTCATACCCTTCACCATCGGGATTAGTTCTAACAATCAGCGGAACCAATACTCCCTTTTCTTCAATACTTCTGGATAATTCAAACAACTGCATATCATGCTCCACACGAAATGGATGTCCCTTAAACTCATGCAATTCGCTGATTTTAACGTTTCCCGTCTGTACTTCCTGCTCGTTGTTCCATAATGAACACAATTCCTTTGATTTCTTCATCTTCTCATGCCTCCTTAATTTTAAGTGTCACGTAAAAGCTGGCAAAAAAAGAAGACCGCCTGCTTTCACATCAAAGATGTTGAAAACAAACGGTCTTTCGACTGTAACTTATGAAATTGTTGATGGTTAATTTTACTGAAATAATCAAATTATGAACTGTACATTTTTGTGTCCACTCATACGAGTTCCATAACTACTGAGACATGGATGCTCGTTGAAATCTCCTTTTTCACTCCTCGAGGGTCAGTTTTTGAAAACTGCATATACCTCGCAAAGTGCCTAAAACTAAGGATTTCTATGAATTCACCCTGTGTAGACATGTGACGGTCTCAACGGTACTTTCATTGTCCCAATCGAGTTCCTGTGTCTCTGCTCCATTGAAAAATACAGGGAATTTGAACTTAATATGCTTTAAGAATCTGCCATCTTCCTGCTCTTTCTCATAAAGATGAACTTCCTCTACAAAACTTTTTACAAATTCCTTTTTCTCTCCATCGGTCATCTTATCATAAAGTTTATCAAAATAAAGAAGGAATTGATAGACATTATCGCCAGAAATTTTCTGCTGTTTAATGTTGAATAAACGATTTTCTACTTCCTCGATAGCCATTTCTAAAGCATCCATTTCATCATACAGTCTGTCCATACGTTCCTGCATATCTTGATACTTTTTATCATAATGTTTGTCCGATACGGATAAATGATCCATCTGAGTTGCCAGCTTATTCTTGGCTCCTTGCAACTGTTTCAGCTGCTCTTTCAAATTGGTATGTTCCTTTTCCAAATCCTTTGTATCTATACTATTTCCAATTTTTGTCCTAATTTCATTCTCGAACTTTGGATTGTTTACCAGTTTGCCAATAATCTCAGCAACCGCATCATTTACCTTATCTTCATTCCATTGTTTTTTATAAGTACAGTGATGTCCATCAATGAATGTTCTATGTTTACAGGCATAATAAAAATAGTCCTTGTATAAGGTTCCATCCTTACGTTTTTTACGATTGACATTTCCATACATACCACTTCCACAGATTGGACATTTTACAATGCCTGACAAAATATGCTCATGCTCAAGACTATGCACCTTTTCATTGCCAACTCCAGTTTCCTGACGTTTTTTCTGTGCTAGATTCCAGTCTTCCTCTGAAATAATTTCATCATGAATTCCATCGCTAATTAAATAAGAATCCTGCTTTACCACATGATATTCATTTCTGGTTCCTGCAATCTTCTCATTCTTTCGTCTGCCAAAAGCAAGCTTGCCACAATAGATTGGATTGTCCAATACTCCTTTGATAAACGAAGAAGAAAAGGTCTCCATGGTATTGTTCTGTCTGATTTTCTTTCGGTAGCCATTCTGATTAAGGAAAACCGCGATTGCCCCAATCCCCATTGTGGTATTCACGAACTTATCATAGATCAGACGAATAATAGGAGCTTCATCTTCTGCAATCTGCAATTCTCCATCCACCAGCTTATACCCATAAGGAGCAAATCCACCATTCCATTTTCCTTCTCTTGCTTTCTGCCTACGTCCTTCCATGGTCTGCACAAGAATATTTTCACGTTCAATTTCAGCTACTGCCGACAAAACAGAAATCATCAATTTACCTGCATCCTTAGAGCTGTCAATTCCATCTTCCACACAAATCAGATTTACACCAAAATCTTGCATTCTCTGTAAGGAGCTTAAAACATCCGCCGCATTTCTTCCAAATCGGGATAGCTTAAATACAAGTACAAAGTCTACGTTATCCTTGCTACTTTCTATATCCTGAAGCATTTGTTGAAACTCTGGTCTTCCTTCTACACTTTTACCAGACTTGCCTTCATCAGAATATTCACCAGCAATTATCATTTCCTGATAGTCTGCATATTTTTTTAATTTATCTTTTTGAGCATCCAGACTGTATCCTTCCACCTGCATGGAAGTGGATACTCTGGTGTAAATATAACATTTTAGCTGTTTCTTCATCGGCATACCTCCTCCATTTTCTTATTCGTGAATTCCACATAAGGCTTTTAACATTTCCTCAAAGGGACTTTAATATTTTTTACTATTTTACAATTGTCCCAACAATATTTTATCATTGTTCCAACTTATATTCAATAATGTTTTCTAATCTTCATAAAACGGAGCATTTTCCGGTAATGCAAGAAATGCTCCGTCCTATGAATTTTACTTGTATCAATTTTCTTTTATGCTGCCTTGGATCGATAAGCAGAAAAGCAGTTCATATAAGTTGTAAATCTTGATTTCACAGCATCTGCATTCTCTGCCAATATATCCGGTCGGTATTTTATTTCTTTCTCAATATCTTGCAAAATCATGGAGCTATACTTTTCCATCATCTTAGCTATTTGTAAGCAACATCGCTCGAATTCTTTGTTCATAGGCTTCTCCCTTCTACATTTTTGTCATTCAAATTTCCTTCTAAAGTTTTTAAGCGTAAGGATTACTTCCAAATACGTTCTATTCTTATATTCTTTTACCAGTAAAACCGGCTATTGAACTTTTTGTATTATCAATATATTAATTGCATTTCAAGTTTTCCGATAGAAACCAGGCTGGTGTATTTTCTGTTTTCCAAACCAGATTTTGGTGCTTTTTTCTTCTGGTATCCTGTAATCTAGATAGCAAAAGCTTTCTATTTTTACAATAAAAAAGCACAGTTCATCTACACTTAAACTAATAATAAGTGGCAGTAACCATGCTTCTATAAATAACAAATATGTAGTTTCGAAACTCAGATTTCCTTTTTATCCGTGCTTTGCTAATAGTACAGTTTTCTTAACGTGGTGAACATTTTGAATGGAAGATAATGCACGGCAAGTTACGCAATAGCGACGTCGCCGTCCTATTGCATCTTGTCAGGGGCTAAAATCCCCTGAAACCCCTAATATATTTCATATGGCTACACTTTCTGTAGCCAATATCGCATATTGGCTGTACTTTTTATAGCCAAGTCGGTAAAATGGCTGTACGGATTGTAGCCAGAATATTTATTGAAATAGTGAAATCTATAAAGATTTATGCTGTTGGCTACACTTTCTATAGCCAAAATACATTTCTGACTGTACTATTTGAAGCCAGTGGCTGTAAAAAGTACAGCCATATTCTGCGAAAAAATATGAGACATATAATAAAAAAAATCACCCACCCACATTGACTGTGAAATGAGTGAAATTGAAACAAAAAAACATCTGTACAATTAAATACCCGCCAAAATCGATAAAAATTATCGAAAAAGGTCTCTCCATTCATAACGAATCCATATACTCATAAATTTCCAAGAAGTTACTATCTCTGATTTCCTTTATGATTCTATTTATTCATTTCTTGACAGTTGCTTATGTAAATTAACCCAATAGAAAATCATCATCACAATTGCCAAAGCAATATTCAGATAACATCCGGCTCCAATACTAGTTGTTGATAAATCAGAATCAAACTCTGCTAATTGCTGCTTGATATTAAAATATGGTACTATTGATGCAATAAGATATAAAATAGATTCTATAATCATGATTATCTTTATTGCATTATTCTTAATAATGTTTCCCTTTGCGCCCAAAAATCCCGTAATTAAGATTGCCACATTTGATATAATCATCAGAATTACCATGTATCCTGATGTACCTACCGTTCCTTGCAAACATTTTAGCAACCCATATCCTGTATAACTAGAATCTGACGAACCCGAAAAATACAAACTTACGCTAATTTTAAAGTAATTTAGCGACAGTAATATTAATCCTGCTATTGCAAAAATGCTCCAAATATAAAAATTTTTCTTTGGAATATTTTCTTCATTTACATTTGTGTTAATCACTTCTTCTTTTTGTGAAGCATAGACAACGGCTTGCTCTTCTCCTCTTGCCTCCCCAACATTAACTTTTATGTCTGCCCCACAATTTGGACAAGTTATACTATCATCTGGAATTGCTTCACAACATTTTAAACAAAACATATTTTTCCCCCTGGTATAATAAAGTCATAGCAAAAAGCTATGCTAAATCTAATAAAATATATATCTAAGTTGGAAAAGGAGTTCTTCCTTTACATTATTCATTCCAACTGTTGATACGTGAATAAAGTTCTTCTTACATTGTATAGATATTCTACTCCTCGACTTGTCTTAAAGCATAAGGTATTATATCCTATTGGATAGGTAGAAAGACGAATCCCCCCTTGGGAGTTATCATTCTTGTATAGCAATACCCGTAACTTTAGACAGTCATTCCATTCAATGAAGATTTATGTTTTAGCTGGTTGGGAGCCTATAAGCTATACCCGTATCACCGCGCCAGGTTGTGTACTCATTGTTATTTATGGAAACCTATGGGACCTGTGTCCACTACGAAAGGAACTTTACTTGATGATTAACAATAATTATATTTCTGTTGGTATTGATGTTGGATCTGCTTTTAGCTTTATGTCCATTGCTGATCCCCAGGAACATGTGATTTTGAAACCATTTAAAATCATTCATAATGACCCAGATTCTCTTGCTCGTGCTGTTTTGGCAAAAGCAGAAGAATCGAACTCCATGAAATCTCGAACATTTCTGGAATCCACCGGAATATACCACTTTCCGCTCTTCTGCCACCTGAAAGAATCAGGATTTGAGGTTTTCGTTATTAACCCTCTTATCACTCATTCTATCAAAAATATGGGCATTAGGAAAGTAAAAAATGATAAACTTGATTCCATTGGAATTGCCAAGCTCGGATTGAAGCCCGATTTAAAGACTTCTCTTATGCCTACTGAGCTTGTTTTAGAGCTTCGTGCTTTAACTCGTAATTACTACGATTTAACGGATGAGCGTGCTTCTCACGTAATTGCTATAAAAACCGCCTTACATACCGTATTTCCGCAGTATCTTGATATTTTCAGTGATATACTTGGAACTACTTCTAAATTAATTCTTAGGCAGTATCCAACTCCTGATAAGATTCTGCGTGGTCACAAGAAAACAATGATTGAGAAGATTTCTACTGCATCCAGAAAAGGTCTTACCAAGGCAACAGAACGCTATGAAAAGCTAATTCATGCTGCAACCTGTGCCAAATCCTTTGGCTGCAAAGTAGATAGCATATACTTTAACATTCAGCTCAAACTTGATGTAATTGACTGCCTTGATTTAAGCATTTCCAAGACAATGGAACGAGTCATTTATCTCTTGGATGAATACAAAAATCATACTTTTGTCAATCAGATTCGCTTACTTGATACCATTCCCGAAGTAGGGTTATTAACTGCTGTATCTATCATGTGCGAATTAGGTGATTTTTCAGCATTTAAGTCTCCAAAACAGCTTTTTGCTTACTTTGGTATGGATCCAAATGTAAATGAATCTGGTAAATTCAAAGGCACTGAAGTTCATATGTCTAAGCGTGGCTCCCGTATCGCACGCCGTGCAATTTTTGCTATTGCTTTGGCTAGCATCCGCACAAAGCGTAATGGAGAAGCATTAAATCCATACCTGCACGATTATTACAGCAAAAAGAAAGAATCCAAACCGAAAATGGTAGCCATCGGTGCTATTATGCATAAGGTTTCAAATATAATCTTCGCTGTCCTAAGGAACAATTCAGCTTTTGAATTGCGTTCTCCTCAACAACATCGGAACAGTTACAGACAGCCAGAACTGATAGCTGCATAAAAATTCAGTAGTACTTTCATAAACTGTATTATTGCAAAATCCAACAACGATTTTGTTTATTAAGTGTACCTTTTTTTAAGAGCAATACATACAAAAATAAAAGCAATTATTTTTCTATAAAATCATTGACTTTAACTAGCTGGTCTCTTTAGTCAAAATCAAGTATTGAAACTGAACAATCTGTTATTTTAGAATCCTTATCAACTGACAATCTAAATGATGAGGATTCCCCAGGAGCAAGTCCTTCAGATCCAACTACATATGTAGAATCTGTATCCAATACATTACCTGACGAATCTTTAAATGCACCTTTCACTGTTACAAAATAATATGTTTTACCACCATTGTTTGTAACTTTTCCTGTGCAAACCTTATAACTTGAATTACTATCCCATGAAAGACTATTTATATCTAATTCCGTGTATCCGCTCTCATAACTTCCACCGCCGTAAGAAGATGATCCAAAATCGCTATCAGACCAAGAACCGCCTAATTCAAACTTGTTACCATCTTCATCCTTTATATCACCATCGCGTGTAACAACATAATTACCCAGACTAACTTCAATTGTTCCCTCTTTAGGATTCCATGATTCAATTGTTAAATCCATATCCGATTCACTTCCAAGATTCACCCATCTTTTGGTTATAGTATTTTCTTCTATCTTGATCATATATTTTGCGTCATAGTCTTCATAATAAGTATATGTTCCTTTTATTGCTTCTTTCATTTCATCTACAGAACTGTATATTGTTCTCTGGCTAAGTTGAATCGAATGCCCAATTGGAAATGCCAATGCAATGCATACTGCAACTACAATGCCTACTATAAAATTCCTTTTCTTTTTTTCAGCAACCGCTTTTTTCTGTACTTCTTCTCTTGTCTTTTTATCTTCTTCTTCGCTAATTTGATATTTTACGACAAGTTTTCTAAGTCCTTCAGTGGAACAAACCTGTTCACTCTCACTCTTTTCTTTTGAACATAAGGAGCACTTTGTCAAATCTCGAATATTAAATCTTCCACATGAACAAATCCATCCCTGCGCAAAATCTTGAATTCTATATTTTGCCTTATCACTATATAATTTGTGTAAAGCACTTAACTCTTCTTGGTTATCAATCTCTTCAAGTGAAATTGTAAAAGAATTTTTCCCGTTGTATGAAGCTACGGTTCCATCAGCAAAACATATTTGACATTCTTCTAACTCCATTTTTTTAATATCTTCGCTAGGCAATTTTGCTTTTAAATCTTTTGCTCTCTCATTCTTTTTGATTGTAATATCTTGAATAATTAATAAAAATTTTTCTTTGCCATTAATGGGAACCACATCTCCAAAAGAGTTATAACCGCATGCATTAAATTTTATTGCTGTAATATCTCCATCACCCAAATTATCAAAAGAAATATTGGCAATCGTACTTCCATTATTGTTATAAACATCACACTTTAGGTTTTCTATATGTGCGTTTATATCAATTACTTTTTCTATAGCTTTCATAATACCCTCCCCACAATAAGATGAATTTATTATACCTCATACTGGTTCAATTTTCCATATACTTATAACAGGTGGAACCCCTTTAATATCTTAACACTTATTCATCAAAATACATCTCTTTCATTCTATCACTTGCCTCTTTATAATACTTTTCCATAAAAGATGACATGCTAATATTAGGGACCTTTTCTAACAAGAAATTTTGAAAAGGTTTCAATTTAGTATTCTCATAGTAATCTCTCAACAATCCAAATATTTCATAGTTTTGCTCTACCAAATACATTAACATTTCATATTCTTCAATACTAAAATTGAAGAAATACTTTGTTTTATGGCACTGCTTTCTCTTTTCTATACTAGTATGTATCTCGTTATAGTAACTAGGAACTGCATTGATATTGTCCATTGTAACAGAAATAATATATGCACTTTCTACTCCCGCAAATTCAGCTTTCTCATCCACAACTGCAGTGAGGCATAAATCAGCTTGAAGAACTGGGCAAACAAATAACTTGTCATTATTTTTTTCTATTCTCTCATTTTTTGTCATACAATCCATTAAAACCGAAAACCCTTTTGCTTCAGTCACTAGTAAATTGGCTCCATTCCTTATGTACGCATCAGATGACTTTATTTTTCTTTTCTTCTTTATATATGAAAATTCTGCTATATACGAATAATCATTCTTTGCCGCATTGTATGATAAATCTTGAATGTATTTTTCAAATAATCTTCCAAAAAAAGCCATTGCTCTGCTATCATTTTGAGAATAACAATCTCTTATTAGCCAAAAAAGCTTCTCGAAAAAAGCATTTCTTAATGTAATATCAGACACAGAAATATAATTTCCTTGTAAATCCATAATGAATGGAAACTCAAAAAACTTACTAAAGTCCCATTCTCTTCCAGAACTTTCAACTGACCATTCTTGATAATTATCTATTGATTGAGATAATGTATCAATAACTTTTGTTGCTAATTTTTTAAGTCCTGATTTTTGATGAACTTGATCTACTCTCTGCCAGATTTTATCGAATATCAAGCCATTTACATCCTCATAATATATTCTTAATTCCCAAAAGAGAAGTGCACTATATTGTGTTGGAGTAAATTCATATTTTTCAGTAAAAGCGGAATAGTAATCTCTGTATTCCTGCTGAACATCATCATCAAAATTGTTTTTATCTCTACTAAGTTTCTCCAGCATATAATACATACGTAAAAATTCATGTGCTATATTTCTCTCATAATTCAAATGATAAGTGGAATATAGAAAATGATTAATGTCTAACCCTTCTTCATGTATACCGCTTATTTCTTCTGCTACAATTAATTCTAATTGGATAACTTTCTTATAATCATCCTCCGTGACTATATAATTTGTTTCCCGCATACTTTCATAGTTTCCATATTGAATAATTCTCTTTAATAAAATAAGCAACATCTGAGGTGAGATAATATGCACATCTTTTCTTAGCAATGAAGTGGAAAACATTTCTTCTGGAGAACCGGGATTAATTCCACACATTTGTTTTTTCAAGACAACTTCAAAAGGTAACTGGAATTCCATTCCCAAAACCACTATTGGATTCATCTTCGCATTTCTTACTCGAATTAGCTCGCAAATAATAGAAATAGCCTTATGCATATTCAATTTCTCGATTTCTCTTATTAAATTCGGCATTTCATCAGAAAAAACGTCTGAATAACCAATTAAAATTTGTGCACCATTTGCATCAACTGAGTACATTTTTTCCTCCTATTTTCGCCTAAAAGCACTAGTTTATTTCACTATACTAGTACAACATCATAACCTAATCATTTTGGAATATTCAGAAAATTGCTATTTATCATTCTCTACATTATAATAAAGAGCCAGCATATTACTGACTCTTCACCTTCTAATTAAACACATTCATCGCATCCACATACCCCTGCAACCCATCCGGCTTCAAAGCATAAGACATATAATTTGAAGGCTCTTCTCTTGCCAGTCTCACCAGATAAGCTTCATCTCCTGGCTCATCAAATACAACCTGTGCATTTGCCTTGGCACATTCAATTACCAGTTCATTATCATCTTTATCTTTCATAACTACTGCATCAAGAATTGAATCATAGTAATACAAATTATAATCCATCTATTCCACCTCCAGCTTTAGCCAACCATCCCAAAATGCTTCAACGCATCCACAATCGCCTTTTCCTTCTCTTCCGGACAATTCGGTTGCTTTGCATCTTCCGACTTAGCCAAATTATAATTCTCCCCAACTTCTAACCCAGATTTCCTTTTTACCTGTGAAATATACAGATTAGAAACTTTAAGTCCATGCTCTTTCAACACATAGTCCTTAATCTCCGCATAAGTTGCTTTCATCTCCGCACTAGTCACATCCATCTCATCCAAGTCCAAATCAACAGTAATTCGATCACTCGGTTTTTGTTGGGACAAAAGAACAACCGTCTCCACATGGGCCGAGTTGATGGCATTGATGTCTTTCGATCTATCGGTTCTTGGAAACATATCCACCGTATTTTTTCATTCGAGGTATACGGAAACATATCTACTTCACCGCATTATAAGAAAAATCCGTATTTAGAACTTTGCATATTTCATTTCATATTTCCATAGCTTTTGCTAATACAGCAAGTTTGCTTAATGTTTTCCAATTACGCACAGTTATTGATACATTTAATTTATAAAGATTATTAGCAAGTTTTGAATTGCTAATACTATGATGGAATAAAAGATATACATCTCTACCTACAATATGATATTTATCACTTTCACTTCTATAAACATCTATGCACTCAATCTTTTCTTTTAAAGGATTATGTGTCAATAATGCAACATATAGACTCACTACTTCGGATAACGTCTCTGCTTCTGTTACTTCATCCTTGGTGAATGGGCAATTTAAAATAATCTGTTCTAACTCTGTAGACGTCCTCAAAATAATTTTTACAGGAATCCCGAAAACTACCTCAATCTCATGTTCAATTTTATTGCACAGAGATTCCTCTGCTTCATTTGATTTGAATAGAACATTTCCACTTTGAATATATGTTTTCACTTCACAAAATCCAATTGTTTCAAATACTCGTTTCAAATCTGCCATCCTGATTATATTTTTTCCACCTACGTTAATACCTCTTAACAATGCTATATAAACAGTCATATTGTAGCCTCTCCTTGATATGAACATAAATCGTAATATCTTTCCATTGCGAATTAGCATAATAAAAATGTACAATAGTTAGTTATACGTATTATCCTCAACTACTTCTTTCAATCCTTTGAGAATAACCTCCCAGTTTTCACAAGTTCGATTAAATATTTCTTCTGTTTTTATATTGTCTTGAGTAACTGAAAGTAAAGTATATTCACCTTTATCCATCAATTCATAAGTTATGTTTGCATAATTTTCTGGCTTATCTTCCAAACCAGAAAGAGGAGACCAAAAAGCATATTGTAAAACTTTATTTGTTATTAGTTTTGAAATTAATCCCTTATCCTCATAGATATTCCCTTCCCACTCTCCTCTAAAAATTATAGTACTTCCGATTTTCCATTCAGAAAGTGCATCAGTACCAAATAAATATTGTTTTATCGATTCAGGATTTATCAAGGCGTTCCAAACTTTAGATACATCAGCATTAATTTCAATTTCTTTCTTAACAACCAATTCTTTATTCATAAATATTTACTCCTTTAATTATTTATTCTTACCTAAAATATTTGTATCAAGTCTAATACACTATTCTGCAATGAGGCTATCAAGGTTTTTCATATCGATTTTATCAATTTCTCTAAGTTCATATCCCCTATGAAATAATTTTTGAGCCTCAGCAGAAATACATGTAATAACCCGACCATCAAACACTGCAGTCGAAAACCATTTTGCTTCAAACTCATACCAGCCACCTTCCAGATCAGCCTGTCTGGCACTTCCATCTTCATTTATTATTAAGGGGTGTATATCTATATAGCTCAATTCAGGATGATATAACTCGATACGAGAAGGACTCCAATCAACTACAATCTCATAACCTATTTCTTTCAGTTTATTTAATA
>JAGOGN010000195.1 GCA_017996675.1 Lachnospiraceae bacterium
TACATCAATATATTATAGAAAACAAAATAAAAAATTCATTAATTGAATTGGAGGACGGAGAATCCTATGGTATGATTAGTTATAAATATGGATTTTGCTCGGAATCCCATTATATTCACTGTTTTAAAAAGATAGTTGGAATGACACCGGGGCAGTATCGGAAAAAAACAGTTGGATTTCACTAACTGGATGCAACTAAGATGCAACTTTGATTTCAAATAGAAGAATATACGGTGTATGATAGAATATGGAAAAATTTAATAGGGCGGTAAAGTGATGATAAAGATATTAATTGTAGAAGATGAACTTCCAATTTCAACATTGATTCGAATGAATTTAATGGAAGCAGGATATGAATGCACCTGTGTGTACGATGGCCAGCAGGCAGCCGACATTATTGAAAAGGTGAATTATGATTTAATTTTATTAGATATTATGCTTCCTAAAATTAATGGTTTTGAGTTACTAGAATATATAAAAACTTATGAAATACCAACGATTTTTCTGACTGCAAAGTCTGATATTAGAGATAAAGTAGCTGGATTGCGTGCAGGAGCAGAAGATTATATAACGAAACCATTTGACATAGCGGAGCTGTTAGCTAGAGTAGAAACGGTTCTGCGTAGATATAATAAGGCGGAAAGTATTATTTCTTTTGGTGATATTATCATCGATACTCAGGCAAGAATGATTAAGAAAAATGGGGATAATGTAAATCTTACCGTAAAGGAATATGATTTATTGTTATTGTTTCTTAGGAATAAAGGACGTGCGTTACAAAGACAACAAATCTATTCTGCTGTTTGGGAAGAAGAATACATGGGAGATAGTAGAACCGTTGATTTGCATGTGCAAAGGATTCGAAAGAAGTTGAATCTGGAGAGCAAAATTGTTCCAGTGTATAAAATAGGATACCGTTTGGAGGATTAGCGTGAAATTCTTTTGGAAGATATTTTTTACTACAATGGTAGTAAGTATTCTGAGCCTTGCAATTGCAGGGTACGCGATTATTCATGCGAATTTTCAGAATCAGTTTCAGAGTGAAATCGATATGGTTTATGACAGTGGGGATACCGTCGCCTATTCTTTGGCAAACGAGATGGAGCACACAAAGAAAGACTTGCCAGCAGTTTATGTAGAAGGAAAGGCTGAACAAGTTATTCGTAGGGTGGCAGGAAATTTGAATATTAAAAATTCTTCTGGACCAGTGGAATTTGGTGTAGTGGGTCCAAATGGAAATGTATTATATGATTCTTTGAAATTGCATTTTTCAAAAAATAAATTGGACGACATGAATTGGAATGAGCGAGGCTATATTATTCGTCAGCAGGATCAAAAAAAGTATGTACAGGCATTTCGCCCGGTCTCTTTGCTGGATGTTACATGTTATGTTGAGACAATTCGGGATGTAACTGAAATTTTTGATAATCAAAAGGCCCAATATCGAATGTTATTACAATTGATGGTAGGTATTTTTGCTGCTGCTGGTTTCCTGACATTTATTATGTCTCATGTTTTGATGCGTAATATTCGCTCGTTATCGAAGGTCACACAACAAATTGCAGACGGTAATTATTCGGAGCGTGTAAAGATTCGAGGCGAAGATGAAATTGCTGTTTTGGCGCAGAATTTTAACCAAATGAGTATGCAGTTGGAAGATAAAATGGAGGCACTTCATCAGGAAATTGAAAATAGAGAGATGTTTATTGGGGCGTTTTCTCATGAACTAAAGACTCCACTTACCTCAATAATTGGGTATTCGGATATGTTGCGTACCAAAGAATTATCTGGAGAAAATCAAAAGATCTGTGCAGACTATATTTATTCAGAAGGTCGAAGATTAGAAGGGTTGTCCATGCGAATGCTGGAATTGACCGTTGTGAAAAATCGTCAGTTGCATTATGTACAGACAGATATCGAACAAATGATTCAGGAAATTCGTCAAATGGTCTTTCTTCAGCTGAAGAACGAAGGTATTCAAATTATTACAGAGGTTGAGCAGGCGCTCATTTGGATGGAGCCTGAAATTATGAAAACAGTATTCATTAATTTGATTGATAATGCAAGAAAGGCAATAAATGGCGGAGGAACAATCTGGATCTGGGGGAAAAAAGTAATAGATGGATATCAGATTGTCATTCGAGATGATGGTCAGGGAATGAATGCAGAGGAATTGGACCGGATCATTAAGCCGTTTTATATGGTAGATAAATCGAGAGCAAGGTCTCAAGGAGGAGCAGGACTGGGATTGGCGATTTGTGAGGAAATATTAGCGCTTCATGGATTTGAAATGAAGTTTGAAAGTAAAGAAGAAGTCGGAACGAAGGTGGCCGTCTTTATGAAAGGCGAAACGGATGAAAAAGTGGAAGAGTAGACTGATTGTGATCTTACTTTTTGGTTTCTTATGTGCGATCGCTTTAATTCCGATGGTACTAACGGAGATTGAAAATCAAACATTTCTTGGAAAAGCAAGAGTAGAGCACGTTCCTGAAAGTAGTATGATTGGAAGAGAAAAAAATATAAATGTAGATACCATGACGAAAATTAAAACAATCATTGCAGCACAGACAAATATCACTGGATCTGTGACCGATCAAATGAAGGTGGAACTGGAGCAGGAGGAAATTGACCAACTAGTAGCATCTTTAAGGGAACAGTTGGTTCTAATGCAAAGGAAAAAGGCGATTCCGCTTTTTGAAATTTCTTCCGACTATGAAATTCAGTATTTTTCCAGAAGAACATTAATGGACAGCAAGAATCCCAATATTTATGTGAGTATCTGGGATTTGGATTTTTTATTTGGAGATTATTTTATTAAAGCCTATATGGATACCGAAACAAATCAAATTTATCAGATCAATGTGATAACAAAAGGCGATAGGGTGATGGATTTATCAAATATTAATTTTGCCAATTTCTTGGATTATCTGGGAATTAGAAAGAATCAGGTAGCGTGGGATGTAGGTGAAAACCTTTTGGAATATAGGTACTATCAGGTGGATGTGACCGATGGGTCTGCGGATAAGATCAAATATTTCTGCTATATTGATTCTGGATATCTTGAATATACAATTCAGGTTTTTCCGAAATAAGATACAAGAATGATTCAACTTTCGTTTATAATAAAAAATAAGAATACTTATGGGAAGAGAATAAGGATGAGCAAGAGATATAAAAAGGAACAAGTGTATCGGTCAGGTAGTCATACACGAAATAATCGTGGAAGACGAATGAGAAATGCGCTACGTATTTGTATTATGGGTTTAGCTGTTGGAATTGTTGTATTGTCAGGTTGTGTAATCGGAAAATATTTGTTCGAAAATGGTATGATGAAAGCATCAAATCCTACGATAAAAGAACCTCATGCTGAAGTTGCAAAGGGAAGTACCGATACTCAAAAGAGTGATGGTCAGACTACAAATACAGATAAGGAACAGCCAAGCAACCTTAAAACTTACCCAAGTTTAGCAGGAAAATCAATTGTAATCGATCCGGGTCATGGAGGAACCGATTCTGGAACGATTGGACCGAAAACAGGAGTGTACGAATCAAAGTTAAATATGCAGG
>JAGOGN010000196.1 GCA_017996675.1 Lachnospiraceae bacterium
ATTTTGCATCGTTCCTGCTGCCGAATCCAAAGCTTTCACCATAGGAATTCCTGCTGCAATTAACGAGCTGAATGTTCTGGCAAAGGAAGTAGAATACGTTTTAATATTCAACTTTCCAAATATTGGTAATCGCATTGCCAGATGTCCATAAAACTTCATTCCAGCTTCACTTTTTCGAAAGATATTGTTAAGTACAAAAAGCAAAATCAAAATTACTGGAATCAGATACCATCTCTCTTGCATAAAATTACCCATTGCCATTAAAAAGACCGTAATTCCTGGTAACTTAGTATCTAAATCTTCATACATCACAGCATAATTCGGAATAACAATTCCAATCATGACAAACAGAATGATTACAATTATTACAACTAGCACGATTGGATACATCATGGATTGTTTCATTAACCCTCTTAGCTTCGTTTGTTTCTCAAATTGGACTGCGGCACGATCTAAGGATCGTTCAATATTACCAGAAGCTTCTCCCGCAGTTATCATATCTGCAAGCAGCGCTGGAAAGATTCCCGGCATTTCCTTCATGACTTCAGACATGAGTCGTCCTTTTTCCACTTCTACACGAAGTTCCCGTATTCCTGCTGCCAGATGCTTATCCTCTGTCTGCTCTTCTAACATGGTTAGTGCGTTTAGGATAGAAACACCTGCATTTAACATACTTACAAACTGTCTGCAGAAAATACTAACAGATCTGAGTTTGATTTTTTTATGAAAGGTTAAGGAAAGGTCCTTGTTCCAAGCTCCTAATCGCTTAACACTAACGAGCATATAATTATTCTTCTTAAGTAGTGCTCTTGCATCTTCTTCATTATCCGCTACAACATTTCCCTTGATTCTCTTACCTTGCTGATTAATCGCAACGTATCCATAATCACTCATGCGCTCCTCCTATATTCCTAGCTTTCTATTCATCACCTCTAAATCAAAGCAATAATTGCGGGCAGTATCCGCAGAAATATCTCCCATCGTATAGAGACTTGCAATTGCATCGTCCATCGTCTGCATTCCAAGCTTTCTATTTGTCTGAATCACAGATGGAATCTGGTGTGTCTTTGCTTCACGAATTAAATTACGAACCGCAGAGGTAATTAACAATACTTCAAAAGCCGCACATCGTCCTCCGGATATTTTAGGTAATAATTGCTGTGCTACGATTCCCTCCAACACATTTGCCAACTGAATACGAATCTGTTGCTGTTGAAAAGGTGGAAATACATCGATCATACGGTCTATCGCTTCTGAAGTGTTATTTGTATGTAACGTTGCAAACACAAGATGACCCGTTTCAGCTGCTGTTATGGCTGTAGCGATCGTCTCTAAATCTCTCATCTCGCCGACAAGAATAACATCCGGATCTTCTCTTAAAGCTGCACGTAGTGCATTGGAGTAAGTCTTTGTATCACTTCCAATCTCACGTTGCAAGACCATGGAAGAAGCATGTGGATGCAAATACTCAATTGGGTCCTCTATCGTTATAATATTCTTCTCATATGTTTGAGATATCAGTTTGATCAAGGATGCCAATGTGGTAGATTTACCTGTTCCAGTGGCACCTGTAACCAAAATCAACCCACGTTGTAAATGAGTGAATTTTACAACCGCCTCAGGGACAAACAAATCACCCCAGTCCGGCACCTCGAAAGATAATATTCTCATCGCCAATGCATAGGTTCCACGTTGACGAAATACATTGAAACGCACCCTGCTAAATCCAAAAATAGACTTTGCAAAATCTAGTTCACCGGTCTCTTCCAAATACTCATACTGTTCCTGTGTTAATAAAGGATTCAGCAGTTCTTCCACTTCTAAGGGTTTGAGCTTTTCTTCCTCATCAATTACCATCTTTCCATCGATTCGGTACATCACTGGCGCACCTGGGGCAAGGTGGATATCCGATGCCTTCAATTTACTTCCTCTTCGTAAATATTCTTCTATTCTACTCATATTTACTCCTCTACTGATACTTTTAGTAGTTCTTCCATACTTGTGGTTCCATCTAAGACCTTAATTCTTGAGCCCATGAATAAGGTCCTCATTCCCTCTTCAACAGCTTTATTTTTAATTTCCGCTGTTGTGCCTCCGTGCGCAATAATGTTCTTAATTTCCGGAGTAACCTCAAGCATTTCAAAAATCCCAGTTCTTCCTTTATATCCCGTGTTATTGCACTGGGAGCAGCCTACTGGGCGGTAAATCTTTGTATCTTCACTCACGTTCCCTAAAACAAGACATTCTTCTTTCGTTGGATGATCCTCCATTTTACAGTTAGGACATAGCTTACGTACCAGACGCTGAGCAATTACTCCTGCCATTGCATCTGCTAATAGATAAGTTTCAATTCCCATATTAATCAGTCTGGTCAATGTGCCAGCTGCGCTATTCGTATGCAACGTGCTTACAACCAAATGTCCTGTAATAGAAGCCTGAACCGCAATCTCAGCAGTTTCCTCGTCTCGAATCTCTCCGATCATAATTACATTAGGATCTTGACGCAAAATTGAACGCAGAGCAGTCGCAAAAGTCAGGTCTGCTTTTGCATTGACCTGTACTTGATTGATTCCATCTACGTTTGCCTCTACAGGATCTTCTACCGTAATAATATTAATAGAGTCCACATTCTTTTCACTTAATGCGGTATAAAGCGTCGTTGATTTTCCACTTCCTGTTGGTCCTGTAACAAGAAGAATTCCATTTGGATTTGAAAGCATTCGGTCAAAAATTGCCATCTCTGCCTCCTCAAACCCAAGTTCTTTCTTACTTCTAGTCAAAACCTTCTTCTCCGCTAGACGCATTACACATTTCTCGCCAAAAACAGTTGGTAAGATGGAAACTCGAATATCATATTCATGGCTATCTACAACCATGGTGATTCGCCCATCCTGAGGCTTTCTTTTTTCTGTAATATCCATTCCACCAATAATCTTTACTCTCGCAATGATTGCGCTCAGCAAATGAATGTCGTACGATCCCTTATCATATAGGGTTCCATCAATTCGATTTCTTATTCGGACACGATTTTCCAAAGCTTCAATATGAATATCGGATGCACGCTGTCTGGCAGCCTGCTCAATCATCGTCCTCACCAACGTAACAATTGGCGAATTCGAAATATCGTCATCATCATCTGCAGATACAGATTCTGATGTTCCCTGTCTCTTCTCCAGTTCCTTACGATAAGCCATCGCGGCTTTCATTGCCTCTTTATCACCATAATACATATCCAGCGTGACCAAAATATCCGCTGTAGGCGCAATCACTGGCTGCACCTGCATATTCGTGATGATGGTAAAGTCATCGATCGCCTTCATATCCATAGGATCTGCCATTGCCAGCTTCACCTGAGTGATACTATCTTTCACATATGCATAAGGAATCATCAGATTCTTTCGCAGAACTGAAACATTCACTAATCCAACTAATTCATTCGGAATATCAATTCCAGTCAATTGCACCTGCTCTAAATTGAGTTGCTTCGCTAACTCAGCTAAAAGTTCTTTCTCATCTATAAATCTTAAGTCAATTAGTGATTCTCCTAATTTCTTGGAGTTG
>JAGOGN010000197.1 GCA_017996675.1 Lachnospiraceae bacterium
AGCTTCCGCTTTTGACCTGGGATGAACCGGAAACAAGTTGATCTAAATTGGTTAGTAATTTTCCCTGATCCATTTGTGCTTTGATTGTAGAAAGTGCCTGATTCGCACCTGTTAGAGCTGCTTGATTTCCTTTTAATGTTGCAAGCTGTGTAAGCTGATCTGGTGTCGGAGCTGGAATGGGACTAAGTGCTGTAATTCCTGCATTAACCTGAGCTAAGTCGGAATTGTTTTTTGCAATCGAAGAAGAAATAGATCCATACATTCCGGTTAATGCTGTAGACAGTGATTGAATTCCAGCGTTAAGAGAAGACGCACCTGTGCTTAAATCGTTTGATTTAGCATAAACTGAGCTCATGGTTGCAGAAAGCAATGAACTACCTGCCTGCGCATCTTTTAAACCAGATTTTAAAAGCTCCATGTTGGCATCCACTTTCGCAATTCCTGTATTTAACTGTATAGCACCATCATTTAATGTATGGAATGATTCTTCCATTTTATTAAGAATCTGATTAAAGTCTTCTACATTATTCATATTGCCTAACAGAGCTGAATTCTGAGTTGTGTTTTGAATCGATGTTTGAAGTGAACTGATATCGACTGCATTTTTCAGGTCAGAACTTGCAAAAGGTTCATTACTAAGATAGGTCATTAGCATACTAGGATTATAATTTTTTACTGTTGCAGTAAATTCAACGGTGTCGGTAAAAGGTCCATCTGTAAGATTTAGACTTTGATTCATTCCTGGCAATCCATAACCGATAATCAAGTCTGTTTCGCCGTTTTCAATGATTTTACCATTTTTAATAGATAGATTGGAAAGCTGCTCGGAAGGAATCATTAAAATGGTTGATGCAAGGAATGGAACACATACCTGATATTCTTTTCCGTTGATCAATTGTGTTGAGGATGTTTCATTCGTGTAGTGAATTGTAACACCCAGATTTCCAGATGCACCCTTTAAATCAGATGCACTGATTTCTTTTCCATCTAACTGGTAGGAAATAGAAAGAGTGACAGGTAATTTAGTTTCTACAGGCAACTTGCCACGATAATAGATATCGGATCCATTTGCAGAAATGGATAAGTCGGAACCATTGCGATTTAACTTTTCATTTCCCTTTACGTTTTCCAAATTTTTTAAATTGGTTGCATCAATGAGTTTCTGATATTTTTTCTCGTTTTTAAGCCAGTCAGAGACTAGAATGGAGGTTGGTTTTCCAGTTGAGTCAGAAGTTACAAAAACTGTTTCGTTTTTGTATGCGACTCCAGTACCCTCGCCTTTTTTGGCTTTGGAAGCTACTTTGGCTATTTGTTTTTTATTAGATGACTGTGCGTTTGCAAATGCTGCTTTTGGGGTGAACGTATTGATTTGAGTGCAAGTGATGATTAAGCCAGCACATAGGGTAAAAGCAATGAGCTTCTTTAAATTTTTTTTCATATAGAACCATCCTTTCAATTATGCGTGTTTTGATTTCTTTTCGTTTTGGCGTACTGTTTTAAAGCCAAGAGTGGTAAAAATAATTACTTTGTCGAAAATGATTAACATCGATGGGAGAATCAGTAATACGACCGCCATGCTGATGAGTGCGCCACGTGCCATCAAGGTGCAAAGGGAGCTGATCATATCAATGTCTGAAAAAAGTCCAACTCCAAAGGTTGCCGCAAAGAAACTAAAGGCACTTACCATAACGGATTCGGTGGAACTTAAATGAGCGATAGAAACTGCTTCTTTTTTGTCTTTTCCAGCAATACGTTCTTTTTTGTAACGTGTAGTCATTAAAATCGCATAGTCGACGGTTGCTCCTAATTGTATGGTTCCGATAACGATAGAAGCGATAAACGGTATTTCTGTGTGGGTGAAATATGGGATGCCCATGTTTACCCAAATTGCAAATTCGATGATTGCAACTAAAATTAATGGTAAGGAAATGGATCGAAATACTGCCATAATAATCAGGAAAATAGCTATGATGGAAACGGCACTGACTACTTTGAAATCATTGTTGGTAATATTAATTAAATCTTTCGTACAAGGAGCCTCACCAACTAACATCCCCTTTTTATCGTAATGTTTAATGATTTTTTTCAAATCTGTAATCTGATGATTGGCCTTTTCGCTGGCAACTTTATATTCTGACATAATCATGACCATCTTATAATCCTTGCTCTGAAATACATCTTTGATGGTATCTGGTAACATTTCCATTGGAATGACTGGTCCTACAATTGACTCTAAACCAATCACGTTCTTTACTCCATCTAATTGCTTGATTTCATCCGTCATCATTAACATATCTTTGTCAGATGTTTGCTTATCCATTAGAACCATATCAACACAATTCATATTATATTTTTTCTGAAGTGCTTCATTGGCCTGTATGGATGCTAGGTCTTTTGGAAGTGTTTCGTCTAAATTGTAGTAGACTTTTGTGTGAGAATTCGTGTAATAAGCTGGAATGATTAAAGCAAAAAATAGGATTACAATAATGACATAATGTTTATTTACGAATCGCATTGGCCGGTCTAGACTTGGAAGTAATTTTTTGTGCTGCAATTTTTTCAATGCCTTATCAAAAATCAAAATTAAACTAGGCAATACAGTTATGCAGCATAGGACACCGAAAATGACTCCTTTGGCCATAACAACTCCTAAATCGAGGCCAAGAGTAAAACTCATAAAGCATAAAGCGACAAAGCCGGCAACGGTGGTAATGGAACTGCCAGTGACAGAAACGATGGTATTATTGATTGCGTGAGCCATCGCCTCTTTATGATCGGAATAATTTGTCTGTTCTTCCTGATAGCTGTGCCAAAGGAAAATAGAGTAATCCATGGTTACACCCAGCTGAAGCACGGCTGCAAGCGCCTTGGTAATATATGATATTTCGCCTAAGAAAATGTTTGTTCCTAAATTATATACAATGGCAAAGCCAATACTCAGTAGAAATAAAACAGGAACCAAAAAGGAATCCATTGTTAAAAATAATACTGCGAGAGAACAAAGTACGGCAATTAATACATAAATCGGTGTTTCTCGTTCAGATAAATTCTTGATATCAGTTACAACCGCTGACATACCGCTAACCATGCACTGCTTGCCAGAGACTTTCTTGATATCTCCAATTGCCTTCATGGTAGCATCTGCAGAAGTGGTGTCATCGAAAACGACGGCCATTAATGTAGAATTCTTTGCGTTAAATTCTTGATAGACATCTTTCGGTAACATTGAAATAGGAATGCTAATATCCATGAGGGAGTCATACCATAATACTTTGCTGACATGATCGACTTTTTCCATTTTTCCCCGTAATGCAGCGACATCTTTGTCGTTCATGTCGTTGACAACGACAAGTGAAAATGCACCGGTTCCAAATTGGTCAACTAATATATCCTGCCCTTTCATAGTGTCAATATTCTTGGGAAGATAAGAGAGAATATCATAATTTACCCTGGTATGAAAATATCCGATTGCAGACGGAATTAAAAGTACCAGACAAATTATGAAAATCGGAATTCTAAATTTTACGATCTTTTCGCCAAATGTGT